>JAIRKP010000089.1 GCA_031260085.1 Holosporales bacterium
ACTACAATTTGTGTCTTTAACGTGTGTCGTTTCTTTTTCCCTGAAAAGAATTTCCTTTGTTTTTTTAGGGAGTTCTATGCTTTTAACCATAACTTTGTCCGCAATGAAAAAAAGTTCTATATTCACGCCAATATTCCAAAGCTAGTAAAAACTTATCATTTACAGATAGCTTATTTTTACACCCACCTCGCTTTTTCTTTTTCGCATCGTCCTCTTCTAGAATTGCGCTGTATTTATTGAAAACTTCCCTCGTTAGCCCTTTAATCGACGAATGTCCTCATCGCTTACATTTGCAACTTGTTCGCACTTCAATTCCTGCCATCTAATTCAAAGCCTACTTATGGAATTTATATCTCAAATTCACTTTAGAAAGAAGGCTAGTGCTTTCCTGTGACTTTAATTGGATATCTAATCATAACTCGTGCCCAGTGGGAGATGCTGAAGATCAACGATTTTCTAACAACGCACACAAAATTAGCAGCATACAGTTCTTAATAAATTTCTTATCACAACCTTCAGAATCAGAATTATTTCATTAAGACACGGAGCACAGAAGAAGATTATGAAGAGTTATGAAAGATATCCATTTTCGGAAGAGTCTATTCTTTCACCGAAATTACGTAACACTCTCCGCCGAGTTTGCGAGCTGTATATGCTGCCGTTTCTTGCGAATCGTATGGACCTATCAGAATAGCATATTTTTTTTCGCCTTCCGTATTACTAACTTTTTTTACCAAACAAGCCTTGTCGACGATAACATTGCTGAATCTTTTTTTTAGCAATTTAGCTTCACTTAACAATACATTTTTAGTTTTCCCCGCAGATATCTTTATATAATATACTTTTTCATCAACTATAGAATATTCTTCAACATTATTACTTTGATAACTTCGAGGCGAAGAAGAGATATCGAGAGGTTCTTCTTGGGGAGGCAATAAATTCTCTCCTTTTTCCATATAAGCCATACCAGGAGCCACTTTTTCATAAACTGTTTTGTCTCTATATGGGATTTTCTCTCCTCCGGGATCATCTGGAAGAACTTTAAAATTATCTTGTTCGGGCTCTATAATTATTGGGCCATTTTGATAGCTGTATTCTTTATTTGCTTTTTCATTGTTCCAATTGTATGCAATCCAAGATAAGCATACAAGCGAGAGAATTGAGGTAAATATTATAAAAAATTTCTGCCAAACATTGCCAAACACAGGATGATTTCTGCTAAAACTTGTTTGATATTCATCATTATCTTCCCAATAAGAAGTTGGTAATCTTGAATACATACTTTTTCTACTCGATTCAGAATATCGCTGCAGTTGTGGTAATTGCCTTTTCTGATATTTTATCATTTTTTCATTAATTATATTGTTATTTGAAAAATAACTATTATCTTGAGAAGGGGTATATTGTTCAAAATTGTCTTCCATATAATCAGTTTCTTCATAATCTTCGTTTAAACTTTCGTTAATAAAAGACTGTTGTTTCTGCCTATTCCAAGGTTGATTATTGTTTGATCTATTGGGACTGTTTTGGGACATGAAAACATCATCATACTTTAAATAATTAGGTCTAGTGTTTAAGTCTCGTTTTTTTCTAAAATTGTTTTGCATCATCTGTCTTTACATCCCTTCGATTTATCTCATTTCTGACAATGGCTCTATACCTATTATTTTGAAGCCATCCTCCAGAACAAGTTTTGTTGCATATAATAGAGACATTCGAGCTAATGACTCCTCTTTGTTATTTGGAGATATAAATCTTAATTCTGTATTAATTTTTCCTTTATTCCATAACGAATGAAATAAAGATGCGATTTCTTGTAAGAAAATAGTTACTCTATGAGGTTCAATTGCAATTGCTGCGGCCGAAATTTGATCTGGCCAAAAAGTTAGAGCTCGGATCAAAAAGATCTCAGCTTCATCTGTTAATGGATCTTTAGAACATGTTTTTAATTCTTCAATGTTGATTTGACCAAAATTAGATTCATAATTTCGAAATACAGAGCAAATTCTTGCATAGGCATATTGAATATAAAAAACGGGATTGTCCATGGAAAGCTCAACAGCCTTAACAAGATCAAAATCAATTGGAACATCATGATGTCTTGATATCATCATATATCTAGTAACGTCTTTCCCAACTCTTTCTACAACGTCTTTTAGAGTTATGAAATTCCCAGACCTTTTCGACATACGAACTGGCTTTCCTTTTTCGAGAAAATTTATCAATTGATACAATCTTATTTCGATATCTTGCTTACCATTACCCAAAGCATTCACCGCGGATTTTAACCTTTTTATGTAACCATTATGATCTGCGCCTAGTATGGTCACCATTTTATAAAATCCTCTTCTCATTTTATTAAGATGATAGGCTAAATCCCCTGCAAAATAAGTCCACGTGCCATCCGATTTTTTCACGGGTCTGTCGATATCATCGCCATACTTTGTTGACTTAAACAAGAGTTGTGATTTTTCTTCCCAATCTTCAATTACCATACCTTTTGGTTTGGGCAAGATTCCTTCATACATATCGTTTTTTTCAGTCAGAATTGAAACAGCTTCATCAACTAATCTTTGCTTGTGTAGCTCCAATTCTGAGGTATACACATCCATATTCACTCCCAAAATTGATAGATCAGCCTCAATGCTCTTTAATAATCGCTTAACAGCGAAATCTTTAAAAAACTCAATCCAATCAGACTCATCTTTGTTAAGAAATTCATCTAAATAATTTCTCATAATTTCGAAGGCTAATTCTTTTAAATATTCCCCACAATACATTCCTTCATCAAAATTATCTTCTGAAATTGATATTCCGAGCGCTTCTTTGTACCTAAGGTATAATGATCTTGCTAAAGAATCTATTTGATTTCCTTTATCGTTTATATAAAATTCTCTTGTTACTTTATATCCAATTCTCTCAAAAAGATTAGATGCGACGCTTCCAAAGACTGCATTTCTTGCATGGCCAGTATGCAGTGGCCCCGTTGGATTTGCGGAGACAAATTCAACATTTATTGATTCCCCATTCTTTAGGTTTGTATAGCTATAATCTTTTCCTTTAGAAATTATATTATCTATGGATGCATGCCAAAATTTTCTATCCACTCGAAAATTGACAAAGCCGGGAGAAGCTATGGTAACTTCGGTTATGCTTTCGTTTTGCATAAGTGAGTCGGCAATAGATTTTGCCAAGACTTTAGGAACAACATTCAATGCCTTCGAAAAAGACATAGCTGCATTAGTATAAAGATCCCCTCTAGCTTGGATTTTGGGCGCACTAATCAAAATGTCATGTTTGCTAAAATTATCTTTAGTTCCGGAAAATGTGGACAATCCATTAAATATAGAATCACGAATTATAGTAAACACGGGGCTTATATCAATAATATGAAGACAGAGAACATAACAAAATTATAGACCTAATCTTATGGGTTTTCAAGGAGTGTATGCGTTCATATGATTTGAGACAAAATATGAATCTCCGAAGCGGTATTAACGCACTCCATTGATAATGAATTCATGCAACACATAATAGATCTCTGTACTCTTCCTTTTTGGA
>JAIRKP010000026.1 GCA_031260085.1 Holosporales bacterium
GAAAATTGACCGCCTCTTTGATAGTATGGTATCGTATTGTCCTCGTAGCTCAGCTGGATAGAGCGTAGGATTCCTAATCCTGAGGCCGTGGGTTCAAATCCCGCCGGGGACACCAAATAATTTACGTATAAAGTACCATTTATGAGACTGATGACAGATTATGTGCCTGAAAGTCGTGACTTTTCAGGCACCACGGGGCGCGAGTATGGTATCATAATTATACCATACTCGCGCCATCAGTCTGTCAAGGATCACTTCGTTCTCCTCCTTGACAGATTAATCCGCTAATTAAATTTTTTTCAGAACAATACTGCCCTGTTAGGAAAAAATCTATCATTCTCGTCTGAAGTACTTCATTTTAATGGATTTCCTCACGTCTGAAGCTGGGAATACCAAATAACGCTTCTTCAAAGCATATTAGGCAATAGACTTATTAATCACACCATTTAGAATCAGAGTTATTGTAACAAAACACGGAGAATAGAAGTATATTATGAAGAGTTATACTAGATATCAATTTGAAAATCTTGGATTTTTTAAGGCAATTCAAGTTTTCGAAAAAGGATAAACATTTGAGTGTGTGAAAAGTTATTGTATGGAAATCATATTTTGACATCTTACACTAAATCCTTATAATGATATATATTGCCCAGATGGCGGAATTGGTAGACGCACACGCTTCAGGTGCGTGCGGAGAGATCCTTGGAAGTTCGAGTCTTCTTCTGGGCACCACTCTTTTTTGTACAAGTGTTATGATTATTAGTATGTTTTTGTTGAGTTGTTTACAAGGCGTTGGTGAACTTTTACCTATAAGTTCTTCTGTAAATTTGTATTTATTTTCCAAATTTTTTAACTTTAATTGTCCCTCTTCTTTATCCGTTGGTTTGCATTTAGGAAGTTTGATTACTTTTTTAATTTATTTTCGCTCTGATATTGTAGTAATTTTCAAGGGAATGTTCTCCAAAAGAATTGCTTTAAAAGACACTTATTTTTACCCGCTTGTGATTGGCACCATTCCTGTTGTCTTCGGAACTATAATTTCTGGCTCATTTCTTGAAGATTTTTATTCTACTAGAATTATGGGAATTTCTTGCATTGTATTTGGTTTATTATTGCTATTCTTCGATAAATTCTCCATTACTAGATCAAGTTCTTCCAAAAAGGGAATCCCAACTTGGAAGGCTTTTGTAATTGGGTGTTTTCAATCTCTTGCTGTATTGCCAGGAGTAAGTCGCTTAGGGGTTTGTTTAACGGCCTCACGAATGTTAAGTTTGGACAGACGTAATTCAATTCATTTTTCTATGCTTTTAGCGATTCCAAGTATACTCGGCGCAATGGTTCGGTTAGTTTATCGTCGCCACAACGCTCTTGACTATGACTTATTCTCGACCTCAACTTTATGGGGAGTTTTATCTGTTGCAGTCATTGGGTTGATCTTTATCAGACCAGTCGTGATTTTTTTAGAGCGAAAGGGATTTTTAATTGTAGTTTGCTATAGAATAATTATTGGAACTATCTTATGTTTTTTTTGATAAATAGTTTCTTATACATACATAAAAAGCCTTACACAGTTAATGATATTACAATCTTATTGCAAAAGGCACGGAGCATACTTACCAGTAGAGTAGTTTAGTTATATTGCTCAAAAAGCTTATGCTTTTCGAGCTCCAGGGGAGGAGGTGAAAATCAACAATTTCCCACTCACTCTTAATTCACACTCGTTTTATCAAAAGCGCTCTTATTGGATATTTATCATTCTTCAGTTCATCATATAAAACTTTAACTATGGAAGTTGTTTTGCAGTGTTTTTTGAGCTGGGTATTATAAATTCCTTCCTTTGCCCGAAAAGCTAGTACTTATTCTAACATATAACATCCCATGTTCAAAACCCCTAAAATGTTCCACGTGGAACATTTTTATTTAGAATACTTCGCCATTTTTATCAAGCTGTTTACGTTATTAAATTACCCTCAGTGTAGTAATAAAATGAGGTTTTTGCGTTTTTTATTTTTTGTCTAGGCTTTTCAAGCCTTCTCCTGCTCCTTACACGAAACGGAGGTTACCCCTTACTCTATTGCTGCAGTTTTCACCGAGATCTACTGATAGCTTCAACAACCGGGATTGCCTCCACTCTTAGGCATTAGCTCTCGCTTGGATTTAAAGCCCAGAGTACCAGAAACTTACAAAGAACTAAGCGGATAAACATATGAGTATTCCTTCTAAAGATACCGTCATTAAAGACAACTTCCAAAAGCTAATATTGTCGAAATCGGTAGTATTTTCTTTGAAAGATCAATGCCAAAACATGCTTTTGCATAACATTCCTCCATGAATTAAAATTGCAACGGTTTGTCCAACTTGGTCTGAACCAAAATAGCGGGAAAGCTGAATCTTTAGGACGTGCTCAATAGCACATGCGTCTTTTACACACTATAAAGATACAAGACGAGGGAGTTTCATCTATCTCATGTTGGGGAAGTAAAGTTAATTTTCTTTTAATGCTTTGATTAAGCCTTCAACAACTTTTTTAGCGTCTCCTAAAACCATCATAGTATTACCTTGGTAAAAAAGAGGGTTATCAACACCTGCATACCCCGAGCCTAGCGATCGCTTTATAAATAACACTGTCTTAGCGCGCTCGACCTCGAGGACTGGCATACCATATATTGGAGAAGCAGGATCAGTTTTAGCGGCTGGATTCGTTATGTCATTTGCGCCTATAACAATCGCTACGTCGCAACTTCCAAACTCGTGATTTATCTCATCCATTTCAAATGCATCTTCATATGGTATATTTGCCTCGGCTAGCAAAACATTCATATGCCCTGGCATTCGCCCAGCTACTGGATGTATAGCGTATTTTATTGAAATCTTTTCGTTTTTTAATAATTCAGATAATTCTTTGATAGCATGCTGCGCTTGAGAAACCGCCATGCCATATCCTGGAATCAAAATAATCGATTCCGCATTTTTTATTATAAAGGCAGCATCTTCTGGGCTACAAATCTTAACATTTCTTTGGATATTTCCAGAATCATTTGTTAGACTGGTCTCAACACCCATGCCTCCTAAGATAACATTTTTTAATGATCTATTCATTCCTTTGCACATAATATTGCTAAGTATTGCGCCTGAAGTTCCAACTAATGCTCCGACGATTATTAAGACATTATTATCTAAAGTGAACCCTATTCCAGCGGCAGCCCATCCTGAATAGGAATTTAACATTGAAACGATAACAGGCATATCGGCTCCTCCTATCGGCATTATTAACAAATAACCCAGAGCAAACGATGCAAATATGATAATAGCAAACAGTATTGCGGTTTGTTTGTTAACGAAAATAATACTAGATATTATTATTAAAAGCGCAACGAGAAAATTTAATTTGTGTTGGCCTTTGTATTTTAAAGGTTTCCCGCTGATAAATCCCTGTAATTTACCAAATGCAACAATAGAGCCCGTAAAAGTTATTGCGCCTATTGCTGCGCCTATTGCCATTTCTATCGCATTTGACAAAGGAATAGGTTGATCTGATGTGTTGAAAAGCGCAAACAGATTTGGGGCTGAAAATATAGCACAAGCAATAAAAACGGCAGACAATCCAACCAAACTATGAAATGCAGCGACTAATTGAGGCAGAGCTGTCATATTTATTTTTTTTGCTATATCATATCCGATACCTCCGCCAAAAGATAATGCAGCTATTGTTAATCCAAAAAACAAACTTCCATAAAAATCATTTATATTATTCGGTATTATTTGCCGAAGAAAGAGTACGCAAAAGCAGTAACATAATGGCACAAGAATTGAAATTGAGATCCCTAACATACCAAAAATATTGCCTTTTCTGGAAGTAGCAGCTGAAGAGAGCCCTCTTAGCGAAAGTATAAAAAAGACAGAAGCAAGAACTGGCAGAAGTTGCGATATATATTTTAATGTATCAATTAACATTTCGATTCTCCATTGTCTTTCTTTTTCTTAGAAAACATTAAAAGCATTCTATGTGTTAACATAAACCCCCCAACTATATTAATGGCAGTTAGAAACACGGCAACAACTCCAAAGCAAGATGTAGCAACAACAGATGATTCCAGACGAAGAGAACTGATCGCAGCGGCATCTATGGCAACCACTATTATGACGCTCGAGATTGCATTCGTCACAGCCATAAGAGGGGCATGCAGCGCTGGTGTGACTTTTAAGACTACATAATATCCAACAAAACACGATAATATAAAAATGATTAATGTTTCAATAGCAAACATTTTTATTCTCCTTTAAATTTTTCATTAACAATCGTACCATTACAAGTTAATAAAGTTGCTTTTATAATTTCATCTTCTATTTGAATAATACTTCCCACCTTATCAATTTCCTGTTTTAACAACTCAAAAAATGCGCATATGTTTTTAGCAAATAACCTAGACGCATCATAGGCTATTAAGTTTAATATATTGTCAAACGAAACAATCTTGACGCCGTTATTTTCGATGATCTCACCATGTCTTGTTAATTCACAATTTCCCCCAGTTTTAGAGGCTAAATCTATTATAACCGCGCCTTTTTTCATTGAAGAGATCATATTAACTTTTATTATAACGGGAGCTTTTTTCCCGGGAATTTGAGCGGTTGTTACGATTATATCTTGTTGAGCTATGACAGATCTTAGTTTTTCTTCTTGAGCTTTTTTATATGCTTCGCTCATTTCTTTGGCATAGACTCCATCAGTTTTTTCGTTTGATTCAACTTCGATAAATTTCGCTCCTAGGCTTTCGACTTGCTCTTTTGCTGAAGCGCGAACATCAAAAGCGCTAACAACAGCCCCCAATCTTTTTGCAGTCGCAATAGCTTGTAAGCCAGCAACTCCAGCGCCTATTACTAGTGTTTTCGCAGCGGGTATTGTTCCCGCTGAAGTCATCATTAAGGGCAACCCTCTGTTTAGAAGATGCGCAGCCTCAACGATAGCCTTATATCCAGCAAGACTACTTTGAGACGATAAAACATCCATGTATTGAGCTCTGGTTGTTCTTGGAATTAAATCTAAAGCGAAAATAATTATGTTTTTCTCTTTAGCCAATTTTATTTTTTCTAAATTAAAATAAGGTTCTTGAAGACTAATGACAATAGCATCCGATTTTAACTTTTCCTTATAAGAAATGGGGTTAACGGCAAGGACTACGTCTGCTGTATTTATAATCTTTCTGCTCACAATGGAACATCCGATAGTTTCATAATCAGTATCCCTAAAGCCAGCCATTTCCCCAGCCGATTTTTCAACGTATACCTCTTGCCCTAAATCTAATAATTTCTTAGCTATATCGGGAGTTATCGATACTCTTGAATCATCTTCATGCTCTTTTAGAACAAACAATTTCATAAAATTGCAAACCAAACAATCTCACATATGATTGATATTTATCGCATATGAAGACTTATAAATCAAGTCTCGAATAAACCATTATCAGCTAAAAGTTGTATGTGAGTATGAACTACTGGTTTGTTTAACCAATGGTTTCCGAACCTCATCAAGCTTAATAATCCTCGACTTCCGTCCTGGTGGTAGCTTTGTCATTAATAATCTAATCATCGTATTACTAACTACGTTGCTACAGATGTCTCTAGGACATCTCTTAAAATGTTGATTAACTGTATTGAAATTGCAGAGATAGCCAGATCAGCTACCTCCTATGTCTATTGTACGAGGGTATTTTAATTGTCGCCCTTCCTCGAAAAGCTTTTACTACCCTAGCCTGGGCCACGGTTAAAGCCCGCTCCTCTAGGTGAACACTTTAGTATAATATCGGGTAATCTTCTGTACTAAATACAAATATAGAGTACTTATTGGAGATATCGCTAATAGATGTAGAGATCTGATAAATGAGAGGGAAAAGAAGCAGAAAATTGCAACATTAATATGAGTCTTTAAGAAAAAACAATATCTATGGGCAAGAGGTTATATAGAACAACAAGAAGTGCATCATAGACAAGATTGCTTTAAAATATCGTAATACTCATACTCATATGTTTCATCAGCTTTGTAAGTATCATTTAGTATCCTTCCTGCTTCAACCGAGATGGTTACGACAATTGTTCTATATTTTCCTGTGGATAAGCAAGAAGCAATATGTTAAGATATTTGAGGAGGTATAGAGACTGCAATTATACCAATCAGCACAACAGGAGGTTACATGTTTACAAATTCAGGTATCCGTAATATAGCTAAAATCTTTAAAGCTATAGCGGTATTAGGTCTATTATTATTTTCTTCGAACAAAGTCAGTAGTGCAAATTTTTACG
>JAIRKP010000032.1 GCA_031260085.1 Holosporales bacterium
GCCTTTGCATCTTCATTAGATCAAGCGGGACCTTTAGCTAAAACAGTAGAGGACGCAGCGATAATGCTTGAATCGATGGCTGGTTATGACGAAAAGGATTCTACTTCCGAAAAAGTTGAAATTCCGAATTATTTGAGTTTTTTAGGAAATTCCGTCAAAGGAATGAAAATTGGAATTGCTAAAGAATATATCGAAGGATTATCTCAAGAAAATTTAAATCTTTTAGATATAGTAAAAGATTGGCTAATTGATGCTGGATGCGAAATTGTTGAGATTAGCTTAGAGACACTTCCATATTCCCTGCCAGCTTATTATATCATAGCTCCGGCTGAGGCTTCATCTAATTTAGCAAGATACGATGGCGTACGTTATACTCATAGAGCCAACGAATATTCAAACATTGGAGAGTTATATATAAATTCAAGATCTGAAGGTTTTGGAAATGAAGTGAAGCGAAGAATTCTCACCGGAACTTATGTTTTATCGGCTGGCTATTATGATGCATATTATAACAAAGCCTTGAAAATTCGAAAAATGATACAAGAGGATTTTAAAAATAACGCCTTTGCAAAAGTTGATTTAATTTTGACTCCAACAACTCCAACGACTGCTTTTGGAATAAAAGAATCTCAATCTATGGATCCAGTTGAGATGTATTTGAGTGATATTTTTACGGTGACTGCAAATATAACTGGTCTTCCTGCTATGTCTATTCCTGCCGGAATTTCAGGCGATGGATTGCCTATGGGAATACAATTAATAGGCAATAAATTCAAAGAATGCGATATTTTTAAGGTAGCTTCAGTTATTGAAAAAGTGGCGCAATTTGATGAGATTAAAAAAAATATTTTGGAGAGTAACAATGGATAATTTGGTTAGAGGTTGGGAAATCGTTATAGGGCTTGAAGTTCATGCTCAAGTTTTAACTAAATCAAAGTTATTTAGCAGCAGTCCGACAAATTTCGGCGCTGATCCAAATTCTCAAGTTTCTTTTTATGATGCCGCTATGCCGGGCATGCTTCCCGTTTTAAATGAACAAGCAATTGATCAGGCTATTAAATCCGGATTTGGAATAAAAGGAACTATTAATCGCATATCTCGATTCGATCGCAAAAATTACTTCTACCCCGACTTGCCTTCTGGATATCAAATTTCGCAGTTTTACCATCCTATAGTTTCAAATGGCAAGATAGAAATAGACCTCAAAGATGGTAGCAAAAAACTCATAAATATTGAGAGAATTCATCTAGAGCAGGATGCCGGCAAGAGCATTCACGACCTATCTCCCGAGTTTTCGTATATTGATTTAAACAGATCGGGAGTTCCTTTGATGGAAATAGTTTCTAAGCCAGACATGAGATCTTCATATGAAGCGATTCAATATGTTAAAAAGCTCAGAATGATTTTGAGATACATAGGCGCAAGTGATTGCAATATGGAGCAAGGAAATCTCAGAGTAGACGCTAATATCTCAATAAGAAAACCGGGCGATAAATTCGGGAACAGAGTTGAAATAAAAAATATTAATTCACTAAAATTTTTAGGTCAAGCCCTTGAATACGAAATAGAAAGACAAATCATAGCTATAGAATCTGGCGAAAAGATCATTCAAGAAACAAGATTGTTTGATTCCAATTGCGGAGAAACAAGAAGCATGAGATCGAAAGAAGATGCTGCTGATTATCGATATTTTCCAGATCCGGATTTAAAACCTGTGATTCTCTCACAGGAAAGAATAGAGCAAATAAAAAACAATATGCCTGAATTGCCAGATGAAAAAAAACAACGATTTATTAAAGAATACTCAATACCTGAATCGGATGCTATAGTATTAATCGAGGATAAAACTACGGCTAATTATTTCGAAAAAGCCGTGAAATCATCAAAATTTGAAAGCATTAAATCCGCTAAATTAATCGCTAATTGGATAATTGTCGAGCTCTTTGCAATACTCAACAAAGATGGAAAAACAATAGATGAGATAGACTTTCCAATAGAGTATATAGCTGAATTGGTGGATCTCATTATAGATAAAACAATTTCAGGTAAGATAGCAAAAATAGTGTTTTCAAAAATGGCAGACACTTGCGAACATCCAACCAAAATCGTTAAAGATTTAGGGCTTGTCCAAATTCAAGATGAGTCAGTAATAAAGAAAGTCGTTGAAGAAATTATAGCAAAACATCCAGACCAAGTTGCTCAATATAAAGCAGGAAAAGATCAACTGTTTGGATTCTTTGTTGGTCAGTCAATGAAAGCACTGCAAGGCAAAGGTAATCCTGAAATTGTAAATAAAATTTTAATGGATATTTTGAATCAGTCTTTATGAGCTTGCCCAATAAGCCCCGGGGCCTAAGCAAAGAAAATTCTTTGCTTAGGGGATTACTTGTAGGATTACATTGTATAGTCTGTCCTGGATCACTTCGTTCTCCTCCTTGACAGACTGATCCGCAACTGTATGCTGCAGCTAGTTGATTAACTCTTTCTTAATAAATTATGTATGATTTCATTGTAATTTTTTATAAAATCATTAATAGATTATTATAAATTTTTGAATTAAAATTAGGAATCTAGCGTGAGTCAATATGGAAAAAACATCCCTATACCTCTTAGTATAAATTGGCATGAGGGGATGCTTTTGTCTCAACATCATTTTCAGCAGAATGATTTAAGAAATTTTCATGTTCTTGCGCAGCAAATTAGATTATTGGCTTCGAATCATTATGGGGTTTGTCATTTACGAACCGATAACGTAGCCATGGCTGATGGGGCATATAGAGTTGAGGAAATAGAGGCTATTTTTCAAGATGGGCTTATTTTTAGCTTTTTTCCTAAAAAAACTAAAAATTTAAAACCGCTAGAAATAAATATAGCTAAATACATCTTAGAAGAAATTACTATTTATCTCGTTATTGCGGAAAGTTTAGAAAATATTTCACCAATAATGGGGAATCCGCCTAGATTTTATTCAATAGAAGGTGAAGAAGTCCAAGACGAAAATATATCTGATAATTCTGTCAAAATTCCTAGATTATTTCCAAATGCTTTTTTACACATAGGAGATATTTTGCCAGAGTTTTGCATTGGATTTCCATTGCAAAAAATCATAATAGTTGATGGTGTATATAAAATAAAAAATTGGACTCCTCCTTGCTTTTTCATTGAAAAGCATTTTCCTCTTTGGAAAGCATGCGCGAATTTAGCGGTTGTAATACGAGAGAAGTCAACCTTTCTTGCTGAGAAATTAAAAAGCTCAACAAACAATAACCTTTCGAGTGATACAGAAAAGATATTAGGGCGATTGGTTCAAATATTGCCAGGGCTAGAAGCTTTAGTTTATAGTAATGAAATTCGTCCATATGAGCTATATCAAAAGCTAGCAGAAGTTTTAGGGACTGTATCAGTTCTTATTCCAACTGATATAGTTCCCGTTATGCAACCATATAATCACAACAATATAGACGATTGCATGTATCCTATAATATCGCTGATAAATCATTATTTATCTATAATAGAGCGTGGTTTTTCAATTATTCCGTTTAAGAAAAAAGAGAAATTCTTTTATCACTATTTTTCTTCAGCTGAAATGGAATTATGCAAAAATGGAAAGATATATGTCGGCATTCGAGGAGATAAAGAAAGTAACCTATCTGAGCTTGAACATTGGATGAATAATGCGGTGATAGTTTCTGATTTTGCAGTAGAGACTGTGAGAATAAAGCGAATAAAAGGAACCGGACGGTCTGCGCTACCATTTGAAATTGTTTCAAAAATACTTCCAGGGCAAGGAATAGTTATGTTTGAAATAGAAATAAATAATAATTTTGTAAAAGAAGAACAAAATATTCATATATTTAATCCTGGAAATTATTCTGGAATACATCCACAAGAAGTACTTCTATATCTGCCGAGAGAGACGAGGAAATAGTGAAATTTAATTTTAGTGAAAGTCTTGTGGTTCATGAATTTCAGATATTTTATTATGAACTTTTACGCCAAAAGGAAAAAGCACTAAGTTTTTTTTTCTATAATAATTTGTCACCGGATCCTCCTTCTAACTCTGAAAGTAATGATATTGAAAAATCTGATAAACAAAACGAGATAGAAGGAACTATCGTTACTATACAAAAAAAATTAATCTCTGTGATAGAAAACGCAGCGGAGGTTATGTTAATAAGATCGCGAATAACAAACAAATTAGCCGAAGATGCAAAATATATTATGACAGTTTTGACTGATGAAATTTTTATTAATTTGAGATGGGAGGGTTCGAAATTATGGCGATTCTCTCTTCTTGAAAAGCAGATTTTTCAATCAGAAGTAGCCGGAGATAAGTTTTTCATTATGCTTGATGAAATAATGGCGAATATGAATGCAATATCGGAAGAACTAGCCTTCTTGTATCTTATGGCGCTAAGTCTTGGATTTAAAGGAAGATACCGGGATACTGAAAATTCAATTGAGCATATTTCTTGGTATAAGGAAAGGCTATACTCTCTGCTGCACGATAAACCATCGAGGTTATATTATCCAGGTCGTCATTATTTGATAGGATCTTGTTATGAACACACCTATACGGAAAGTAACAACTCAATCCTTCCAGATATAAGGTTTTGGACATTGTGTACCATTGCAATTATATCGCTCTATATAGTGATCTCATATTTCGTGTGGTATAGCATAACGAGCGATGTCAGCGATATTTTACGTAATATTTATGAGCAAACAAAGCAAGGGCCTTTGATATGAATTTCGGGTTTCTAGGGCAGCTGATATCTAGCATAACAAAAGGAGTCGAAGGAGGAGTGTCTCCTTTGCCCGTTATAATAGGGGTGGTTTTAGCAGTTGCTTTTTTAGCGATGTTGCTTGTTACTGTTTTTACCTTAATTTCAATAAAACGTGCAGAATTAAAATCAAAAAAAATAATAGATCTTCCTCCATCTGCCATACAAGGAGAAAAAGAGGAAGAAGTTGTAGACAACCCAAACGCAACAACTCCTTGGCCAATAGGAGAGTGGCTAAATAAATATCTGATAAAAAAGGGATACATCAGTGTTAATAACATAATTCGATCGTTTTTCAAGGCTATGGATTTTCTAAAAGAATCTTTAGGTTCTGGATATAAATACAAACTTCCTTGGTATATGATCATCGGAACTGAAGAATCTGGAAAATCTTCTTTGTTGAGTGGTTTTACTCATGATGAAATTTTTGATGATGAAAAAGAAGATCCGACATGCACTTGGTGGTTTTTACGAAATGGGGTTGTTTTAGATATAAAAGGAAATGCCTTAATTCCTAAAGAGGGATACAACGCCGATGAAAAAAGTTGGGGAATTATTCTAAGCATGCTCTCAAGATACAGGTCCGCCAAGCCGTTAAATGGAATAATACTAACCATCCCGGCAGACGAGCTGTATGGAAAGAATCGGGTACCGTTAGATAGTATAAAAAAAAGAGCGCAATTTATTGCAAAAAAATTAAGCTTTGCTCAGAATTACTTAGGCATGAAATTGCCAATTTATTTGGTTATAACAAAAACAGACATTGTTCCGGGATTTCAAAGTTTTTGTTCTGAAATCCCTGTAAAAAATAGATCGAATATGCTTGGGTGGTCTTCTCCATATTCAAGTGATACTGTTTATTATTCAAGAATATTAGAAGAAGGATTCGCTGCATTTGAAAATGAATTGAATGAAATCCGTATGGAGATATTTTCAGAAAGCTCGATTATAGCAACACGAGATGGAGTATTTGTTTTCCCAAGTGAATTACTTTCGATAAAAGAATCATTAGCTTGCTATATAGATACTATATTTAAATCTGCATCTGTTGAAGAGAGATTTTATTTTAGAGGATTCTATTTTACGGGAGATAGTAAAATGGTTCCGTTATTGCAATTTGATAATAAATCTGAACAAGAAGAAGCAATGGCTATTTTAGGAACTCCAGATGCGGATATAAACGAAGTCGGGAATTTAACGGCATCTTTTAGAAACGAAGAGTTTGCCCCTAAAAAGATTTTCTTTTTTGAAGATTTGTTATTAAAAAAAGTCTTCATGGAAGACGGCATTGCCTCTCCCATGAAATCAAAAGTGTATCAATCAAATAAGTCTATTTTTATTGGGAAAGTTTCCACAGCTGCGTTTGTTTTAATCGGAAGTTATGGGCTGTTTAGCACTAAGGATCAATTTAACCGGAACAAAGAAATGCTATGTCCTTCTCTTTTTAAAATTTCATCTATTATAAAAAACGCGAATGACTTGACTCTAAAAAACCTAGAAGATAATGGAAATGAGATACTAAGTGAATGCACCAACCAGCTTCTCTCAATGATGCAGCAGCTAAACAATGCTAGATTTTCGTCATTATTTGTTCCTGCTTCTTGGTTTAGTAATATTAATAAAAATCTAACAGAAACTTTGAGAATTTCTTATCAAAGAGTCGTTATTAGAACAATTTATATGAACTTAATATTGAAAGCTAGAACACTTTTTAATATGAAACCTGTTCATGAATCAAATGATATTGCGGAAGTTTTAAATCCAAACAACAGTAAAGAATATAAGCAATTAAAGAGCTATGTTGCAGAACTAATAGAACTTCAAAAAAATATAAAAAAATTCGATTCTCTGAGAACTTCTGGCGATCCAAAAGATTTGAGCGATTTGATTGATTATACATTTCAAGGGTCTCTTCCTAAAGAGTTTTTAGATAATTATCAGCAATTTAGAGCAATCTTAATGAATACGCCTTTTCCTCCGCTGGATCTGAGCCCCTATAAAAAGGTTGCTTATGATGTTTTGATAAGCTTATTTCAAGGCTATTTGGATACTATATTTACGACGAGATCCAAAAATAGCATAATGGCTATCTTAAAAGGATTCTTGGATAGCTTAACTAGACAAAATTTAAAAGAAACTCCTAATTGTGCAAAAATAAAAGCTTTTTCCAAAGGATTAACTGCGGTTTGCAAAGAGCTGGGTCAGGAGGGAGAAACCTGGTTAGATAAAGATATTTTTGAACCAGATCAAGAATATGATTCTTTTCTAGATGCAGTCGAGATACTTTTTGGAAAAGAAACTGCTCAAAAATTGCTAGATATAACTGCTATCAATTTTGGATATCTCAAAGCAAGGCTTTCTGAATTTAACAATATCCTAAACGCAGACGTGCGGCGACAAGCTGTTGCTAAAAAATCTTCTAAAGAACCTCAATTTCCATCAAGTGGTATATTTTTGATGGAAAGATGTTTATCAGAACTGTACTCTTATGCATTTATGGAAAAACCAGAAGATTATCAATTGATAACGGATATCCCATTTGGAAAAATGATCTTTTGGGATGATGAGTTAGTTCAATATGCCTACGAAATTGGAAAAAGTTTTGAGCAATTTATATCAACGTCTATTAAAGATTTCCCAAAAAGTATGCAGGAAGGAATTACTCTTTTAGCTAAATCAAATATGTGTGCGGTTATCTCTAGCACTATTGCGAAATCACAAAGTTTAGTCGATTCTCCGGTTGGGCTCACTGATGAATTAACTTCGGAAGAAATACTACAAAAACAAGTAGCGGAACTCAAAGGAGTTGCGCCAAGGTTTGTTTCTTTATTACAAACACTAAGAGAAGATAAGTTCAGTTTCGTATTTGGAAATTTGAGAGCAATTCTTAATAAAATTGCTTTTTCTTTATTGGATTATATTGACAAACTTCTGGAAAATCAAAGACCTTATTATCCCAATAACTTAAAATTTAATTATTGGAATGGAGAAGCAGGGGCGGGCCTGCATGCATACTCCGCCTCCGATATGGAGGAATTAATTTTATATTTACAGTTACAAAGAAAGTTAATGACAAGATTAGCATCCGATTTTGCAGAACCTATTGTTGAGTTTTTGAATTCTGAGATTATATTTGATAAAAATTTTGGCAATCAGGGGCAGTTAACAAGGTGGACAAGAATTGCAGATAACATAAAGGCTTTAAATAAAAAAGATCCAACAAATTCAATCAGTATGGTTGAAAAGTTTATATTACGAACATTAAACGAATACGATCTAGATAATATAACTACCAAAATTTCTCAAAAAGATTTAGAAGGTGAATCTGGAGATTATTTCACAAATATTATTAAAGAAATAAAAAGAGGAATAATGGCTAGGGCTGAGATATTGATTAGAAAAAGAAATATAGCAAGATATAATGCATTAAAAGATTATTATACCAAACATCTTGAGAAAGCCTTTCCTTTTAACAATTATGACAAATCTTCGCGCACAACTCAGGATGCTGACTTGGATGCAGTGCGAGAGTTTTTCAAAATGTATGATGAATTTGGAGGAACTCCGGAAGCAATCTTAGATCAGATTTATCAGCTTAAAGGAGAGGCTCTTGCATGTTATGAATTTTTGCAAAAAATCCACGATTTACGAATTTTCTTTTCTGATTTTTTCGAACAAGATCAGAACTCATTAAAAATTGGATTAGAAATTAATTTTAATATAAATAAAAGAGAAGAATCGAATACAGAATATGTGATAGATAGAATATTTAAACCTAATAATGATGCTAATATAGAGCCAATAATGAAAGATAAGAGCGCGGTTTGGTATTTTGGAGAACCAATCGAAATAGACTTCAGATGGGTGAACGACGACGATCAGGCTCCACGCCCTGTTTATAACCCAAACGATCCGGATTTAATAATCGATGGATCATACGCGAAAGTCCAATGCGTTGGTAATTGGTCAGTTTTGAGGTTTTTGCAAAAATATAAAGCGGAGACTGCTAATGTCGATCTTTCTTCGGCTAATCAAACCGTACTCTGCTTTAAAATTCCTTTAAATAATAACAAGTTGACAAGGATATATGTGGGGATCACTCCATTTATTTTAAAAAAACCAGGAGAATCTTCAGTTACTTATGTTAAAGTTCCAAAAACGACGGGTAAAATGCCTCAGATTCCGAAATCTGTAATACTTATATCGGATGAAGCTGTTTTAACAAATAATACCGATAGAGAGTTTTTTGAATCTTCCACCGAGAACAAAAATGCAGAAGAGATCGAACCAGAACAAAAAGAATCGAACGAAAATACGGTTGAGCCAACTCGTGTAGAAAAAGTGCCAAACAAGAAAATTCACAAGCAAAAAAAATCTCCTAAAACTAAGCAAAAACCTTTGCAACCAATTAAAACGCCAACCCAAAGAGAGAATGTGAGGCAAATATTAGAGACAAATGAACCTCCAAGTTTAAATGAAAACGAATCTATGATAGAGATAATCGAAGAACCAGAGGAGTAAATAACCTATTTGAGAATGTCCGCGCTCAAACAGATGTGAATCAATAGACGGAAATATATGTATAAATGTGATATCTTCTTTTCACTCCCCCGCTGGGGGATATGGCTAAACCCTCGCCTTAGCCTAGAGGAAATCAATTGGCAATCAAGCGGCATGTCAGGCGTTTTAGTTGTTACTTCAGTTAGCAATTTCTATGGTGGGCGCCGGAAGATTCGAACCTCCGACCCACTGATTAAGAGTCAGTTGCTCTGCCAACTGAGCTAGGCGCCCTTTAAATCATAATGGCATCTCCTACGGGATTCGAACCCGTGTTGCAGCCATGAGAGGGCTGTGTCCTAGGCCCCTAGACGAAGGAGACGACGTTCTTGAATATTATGTATTAATTCATTTTTTATGACAAGTTAAAAAGCAATATCCTGATCTATGGCTTGATGTTAAACTAACCTCCCACACATCATGAAAGACCATATCTGCACTGCCGCAAAAGAATTAATATTCTTATAAAACCTCGCTTATGTCTCTTCTTATAGAGCTCCTAATTATTGTTACGGTTTTGACATGCGGATTAGCTAATAAAATTACACTTGAAGGGCAGCAGGGTTTATGATCTTGAAAATCTATGATTTTCAACTACTCTCCCATATACTCTATTTCTAATCGGTCTGATTTAAAGTTTATACTAGTCAATAGAAAAATTATCGGGCATTCGTTTGAAACATCGGTTACATCACGAATCAATAAATCCATCAAAATACTTCCGACAATTAGCGCTTCATAACATTTATTATAAAATAATACCTTTCCCCTATTTGCTAAAGAACGTTTTAATCCATCTGCTTATCCGATTGATAATACTGCATTTTAACTCCGTAAAGAAATGCGCCAATTCGAACAATATCGTAAAATATCTTCTCCTAAAAAATTCCTCCTGTAGCCGAAATTCCAGCTTTGACAGGCAGCTCTGAGCTGATTTAAAATGTTATCACAAATCTATGCTTTTGAATAACATTCATTTTATGAGTTTTTTCATCAGAGCAAGCTAAGTGAGTTATGATATATTCTTATTTGTTAATTGTGAATATTAATGATTATCTGAACCAAATCGTGTTCTCTAAATTCCAATCTAGAAAGCCCTGTATTGATATGTAAAACAAACTCAAGATTTTTCCCTATCATTTCAGAATATTCTGAAATCGAACGGGTGTAGCTTTATATGCCTTTATTAAACCTATAGCAGAAGAGAAAAAGCCCTGAAGAAAATAAATTTTTGCATCAAATGACAATGATTCTCTTATATCAATTGCTTCCTTTAAATATGCCACCCAAAAATGTCTACATCCAGCATTGTATAAACTTAGAAATTCTTTGATCACTGAGTCCATAAGCATCATTTTTAACAACAGCAGAGCATATCGTATTTTTCCCTACTATTTTGAAATTAATGATTTAAGCTGTAAGCACAACTCCACGCAAGTATTTATAAACATAGCTTACTAAGTACTTTGCCACAAAGCAGCGCAGCATTGTGCCTGAAATTTGTTAGACGCGAGCGCGAGTATGGTATAATTTATTAGACCCTACTCGCGCCCTCAGTCTGTCAAGGATCACTTCGTTCTCCTCCTTGACAGACTATACGTGAATCTGCTTATTTTATTCTTGTTCTAAAAAGGAAAATATTGCAGAGACAAGTAGACTTAATTTTCTTTTTCCGAAAATTGTGCCCGAAAAGCTTCTGTTTTTTGGGCCCCAGGTAAGGATATGAAATTCAAAGATCTTCACATTTCTAATACTGACTACTACAATGTTCGGAGGGAAATTATAGGAGAAGTCTAATAGTGCAAACATTTACTGTATCAATGTGATATTATCTCTATAATTAGAGTTTTCTTTTAAATTGCTTTATGCCTAATTTAAAACTATTTACTCCTGAAAAAAGAAAAACAGTCAGTCAAAGGAGTGATAAAATCGCAGCAAAAATTAAAGAATGTTTATCGCATGAATTGACGAGGGGGAATTTCCCTATACTGCCAGGACACGAAGCTGAATCTAATCCTCCCGCGATTATAACGATCACTTACGTTGATCTTTCTGCTAATCTCAGAAATGCTCTGATTTATTTTATGCCTTTAGGGGGAATTAAAAAAGAAGAAAGCGCAATGTTTTTCAAGTTACAGTCTTATTATTTCAAAAATGTTATAGCAAAAAAAATCAAATTAAAATTCATCCCAAACATTATTTTTCGAATAGATGATTCGTTTGATTATTTACAAAAGATAGAAAGTTTAATATCAAAAATCTGAAGATGGAAAGAAGTAATACATACATACTAAATTTTGGCCCTCATCACCCTTCAACCCACGGAGTTTTACGACTGATATTACAAATGGCGGGGGAAAAAGTAATTTCTTGTCATCCTGAGATAGGATATTTGCATCGTGGAGTCGAAAAATTATGTGAAGATAAGAAATTTTTATCGATAATCCCCTATATCGATCGACTTGATTATTTAGCCCCTCTAATATGCGAACACGCATATATTTTAGCACTTGAGAAATCGTTACAAATAATTCCAGCGGAACGAGCTGTGTTTATAAGAACAATCTTTGACGAACTAACAAGAATTTCGAGCCACATTATGGGAATTGGATCAGCGACATATGATATAGGCTGTCTTAGTCTTTTTCTATACGGATTTGAAGAACGTGAGAAAATTCAAGATATTTTCAGCGCTGTAACGGGTGCAAGAATGCATTTATCATATTATGTTCCAGGCGGTGTTCTTTATGATTTAACGAATGATAACATTCAGCAAATACAAAATTTTATAGCTAATTTATATTTTTATTTAAACGCAGTAAAAAAATTGGCGTTAGATAATAGAATTTTTATAAAAAGAAATAAAGATATTGGAGTTATTTATCAAGATCAAGCAATGAAAAGCGGCATTTCAGGTATAAGCCTTAGAGCCTCTGGAATAAATTATGATGTACGAGAAACAACAAATTATGGAGCATATCACCTTATTAAGTTTTCTCCAATAACTTTGGAAGAGGGAGATAATTATGCTCGCAACAAATTGAGGTATTTGGAAATTCAACAGAGTATCTCAATAATAAAAGAGTGCTTGAGATTATTGCCAATGGGAGAATATTGTTCTTGCCGATATTTTCTAAACTCTGTGCCTTTGGGAACATTATTCGAGATTTTGCATAGTGAGTTTTTTACATCGGGCCCAAGTTTGCCTAAAAATAGTAAAATATATTCAGCAACCGAAAGTCCGAGGGGTGAATTCGGAGTTCATATATTAACAATCGAACCGGCAACTAATCCATATAGAATACATTTTAAGTCTCCAAGCTTTAACATTATACAACTATTAAAACTCCTTCTCAAAAACGTAAACCTACCAGATGTCACAGCTATTCTCGGCTCGTTAGACTTTATAATGGGAGACTGCGATAGGTAAACAAAGAGATTAGCAATCCTGAAGTTGCGCAGTGTTGTCTTACACGAAACTGAGGTTACTTTATTTGAGAAGATTGCGATGTTAGATTTTCGGTAACTCTATGTAAATTATAGACAGCCAAAGGTAGTATTTTCATATCGGAACATATATTAAAGATTTTCATTAGACCTTCTGAGAAAGGAGAGAAAATATGTAGTTGAAAAAAAGTTAAAAATAGGAAATTCAAGCATATTAACTATATGAGGAACAACTATACTGAGTTTCTACGGAATAGGTAGACAGAAAGTTTATAATGCTAACCGGAATAAATCGTTGAATTAGTACGTCAGGATTGGCTCAAAATACAAGAAACGCTAGCCGTTTAAGAAAAAACTCCATCTAAGATTTAATATATTTTCATGTATTTATACTGCGCTTTAGTGATGTACCAAAGCTCATACATTTGATAAAGGATAGAATTTCTTTTCGTAAGTAATTTTGATGAATTAAGCGAGTTTATATAAATCGAAGGAGCGCTTGGAATCGCCGCTAAAAAGGCTGCTTCTTCTG
>JAIRKP010000029.1 GCA_031260085.1 Holosporales bacterium
AAGAAAAGCTATTCTAATATCTGTATCGACATTTATTTTTGCTATTCCATTTTCTATAGAGCTTCGAATGTCTTCATCTGTTATTCCAAAGGCATTCTTAATAGATGCTCCGTATTTATTTGCAAGTTCGACTTCCTGAGAATAAACCGAGGATGCGCCATGCAGAACTAGCGGTGAATTTTTTACTTTCTCTTTTATTTTTTTTAATCTATCTATGTCGAGTTTTGGACTAGCGAAGACTCCTTTATTTGGTCCATGGCTTGTTCCAATGGAGACGGCTAGGCTATCAACACCTGTTGCCTCGGCAAACTTTAATGCTGTTTCAGGATCCGTGTAATAAGCATCTCTCAATTCGACTTTCACATTATCTTCAATTCCGGCTAAGGTTCCCAGTTCTGCTTCAACCGAAACTCCAAATCCTCGAGCATAAGCGACCACTTCTTTTGTTTGCGCAATATTTTCTTCAATGGCGAGCGAGCTTTTGTCAATCATAACCGAAGAAAACCCGTAATCTATGCATCTTTTGCATATTTCGAAATTCCCTCCATGATCAAGATGAAGAGCTAATGCAACTTTTGATTGAGAGCATGCAGCGGATACCATTGCTGTGACATATTCCATTCCCATATAATTTATAGCGGATTCAGTAACTTGCAAAATAACGGGGGAATTAAACTCATTTGCAGCTATGACTATCGCTTGTAAAATTTCCATATTAGAAAAATTAAAAGCACCGATGGCTTTCTTTTCTTTCAAAGCTTGATCAAGCAACTCTTTAACTGATACTAAATTTTTATGCGCAAACATTATTATATAACCTGCTTTCCAATGTAGGATCCGAGGCTATTATATTTCTTTTTTGGAGATTTTGCTTTATAAATTGGCATGCGCACTCCCGCTATTTCTTGAAAATACAACTGAGCCCAAGTTCTTCCGAAAGGGTCTTTTCTTCGTTTGCAAAATTTTGCAATATAACATGACAACTTTAAGCTGTCGGAGACCAATGTCTGAACCCTAACTTTAGAGGGTTTATAACGATGTAGGTCCAAAACTTTCGCTGTACCGTAAGAAAGATCTATTATCCGGCCTGCATAACAAAATGGTCCCCTATCATCAACAACGACCACCACCGATTTTCCGTTACGCAAATTGGTAACTTTCACGACCGAAGGAATAGGCAAAGTTCTGTGCGCAGCAGTCATCGCAAGCTTGTTAAATTTTTCTCCAGAGGCTTTTGGTTTACCGTGACAATCATCGCCATACCATGATGCTAATCCTGTTTCATCATATTCATAATAAGTCTGCGGATAATACCTAGATCCTCGAACAACATATGGTTTACAAGAAACGCATATAGGGCCAGATGGCGTTTTTACGCTTGAACATCCAGTTAGAAATATACCCAATAAAATCAAAGATTTATGAAAGTTCATTAGATTTCTTCCGAAACTTTATAATCAGAATTATAGCAATAACACATGGAGACTAGAAGCAGATTATGAAGGGTTATGACAGATGTCCTTATTTTGTCCGAAAAGCATCCGCTTTTTGGACCCCGGGGCGCAATTATGGTATAATATTTTACCATAATTGCGCCCCGGGGGAGGAGGAGAAACTCTCTGATTTTCTCCTCCTCTAATTGTCATTGCTATATTGCTGTTGGTTTCTAAAGAATTCTATTGTATAAATTCTCAATGTCTTTTCCATTGCCAATGACGGCTAATGTTGATTTTGTAGAAAACACTTGTCTGGCTATGCTTAATATGGAATCCTTGGATACGGCGTCAATCATAAAAGATAATTCCGTAGGCGATAAAAATTTCTTCTGCAATAGAAATTGATTTGCCATACGCTCCATTCGAGCTGACGAGCTTTCCAATCCCATAAGCAAGGATGCCTTGATTTGCGTTTTCGCTTTTTTTATTTCTTCATCATTTAAATTATCGAGCACCAATTCGAATTCTTCTTTTATAATATTTATTACTTCGTTAGCTTTTCTGTCATCACATGCAGCGTACACGCCAAAAGTTCCAGTATCTTGATAATTAGATGTAAAAGAAAATATAGAATAAACTAACCCTCTTTTTTCACGGACTTCTTGAAACAATCTCGAAGACATTCCGCCTCCGAGAATTGTCGACAACGCAAATAAGCTAAATTTCTCATCATCTGAATGTTTTGTTCCTTCATATCCAAAAATTAAATGTGTTTGTTCTAACTCTTTTTTATTAAAGATAAACCCGCCAGTATACTCTTGCTTATCTGGAATTTTTGTTTCAAATGAAGCCATTTGCTTTGTATACTTATCTGTCATATTTAAAAATTCATCTTGTTCTATTTTTCCACTTGCACAAAAAATCATTTTATTAGTTGAATAATTACTCTTTAAATAATTCAACAAATCACTTGGATGAAATTTCTTGATATTTTTTTCAGTACCCAATATTGGAGTTCCCAAGTTTTTGCCATAAAAACACTGTAATTGAAACATATCAAAAACCAAATCATCTGGCATATCATTAAGTTGTTTTATTTCTTGTGTAATAACTTCTCTTTCTTTCTCAAATTCATTTTGATCAAATATAGAATTTTGAACAATATCTGAAATAATATCGACGGCTAATTCTACATTTTCTTTTAAAACTCTAACGTAAAATGCCGTAACTTCTTTCCCCGTGTAGGCATTCATATACCCTCCAACAGATTCTATTTCTAAGGAAATTTGAAGAGCTGTTCTATTATGCGTTCCTTTGAATGCCATATGTTCAACAAAGTGAGAAATTCCAGATTGATCAGCACATTCATTCACAGATCCAACATTAACAAAAATTCCCAAAGAAACAGTTTCAAAATTTGGGATATAATCAGTTGCTATAGTCATTCCATTTTCTAATTTTGCTTTTTTCATAAATTCGAAAGATATATGAGTAAAAATTTCGTATACTACATATTAGCATTTTCCTCATAACAAAAATATGTTAAAGATACTTCATGTTTGTTCAGGAAAAGGATTAGGCGGAACTCGAAGTGTTTTTATTGCTTACCAAAAATTGTTTGAGAAATTGGGCATTGATTCAACTCCGGTAATCCGTCGTAATGCGCAAATTAAAAATGAATTAATTTCCTCGTCTTTGCAAAAATTAGAAGAAATAAGCTATACCCGAAGGCTTCCAATTAAATGGCAAAAAGTTTCTAAAGCTATGAAGAACTTAGCCCATACTCAAGATCTGATTTGGGTTCATAAACCAATAGACGCTCGTATATGGAGAAGTCTCTCCCCTGAAGCTAAAATAGTGATGGTGGTTCATGGGTTTCAAAACACAAATTTAGGTTGTGCAAATTATTTGATAGCTGTCTCTCAACCCGTTTTTGACCACCTGCAAAAAAAGGGATTAGATAACGTTTTTTTGATCAATAATTTTTTATCAATGCCGATCTCTCAGCATGAGATATCTTGGAATAAAAGAATAACAATATCTTCTTTCGGTTTTTTTAGAAGAAAAAAAGGTTTCACAGATTTTATAAGAGCTTTGCGTATATTAAAAAAAACTATTAGCCCTGATAAATATAGTGTTAATATCTATGGAAATGGAAGATTAGAAATAATTTTAAAGGCTATGAAATTATTATTAAATATAAAGAATCTTCAAATAAATAATTGGACAACTGACGTTAAAACTTGCCTTAAAAATACGGACATACTTGTCATTCCATCTCGCAGCGAAAGCTTTTCAATGATGACAATCGAAGGGATGTCGCAAGGGTGTTTAGTTGTCGCAACAAAATGCAAAGGACCCGAATTTATAATAGCCAATGAAGTCAATGGTATTTTAATAGAAAAACAAAATCCACAGATAATGGCCGATACTTTGAAAAGAATAATAGAATCTCCAGAGCTGTTTACAAAAATAAGAGAATCAGGCAGAAGAATGCTGAAAAATAAATTTAATATTAATAACTCTAAACAAAGTTTAAATAATGTTTTAGGAAATATATTATATGTGTAAGTTCAAACAGAAGTGAGACAGATCTCTCATACAAACCCTCCCTTCTCCCCATACTGTATTTTCCTTTTTGGAACGAGAGAAGAGAACCAGATTGACGAAGCGGCTGTCAAGGAGGAGAGCGAAGCGGACCTTGACAGACAAGCGTAGTCAATCGGTATAATTGAGTGACTCCAAAAAGGAAAATACAGTCTGAAAACTTCGAAGGAGATATATCATATGTTGGATGGATTCACTCCAAAATACTGTTCTGGAAATTCTTATTTTGTTTCAAAATATATGAACTTATATATTATATTAATTTATGCTTGACAATTAATTTAAAATAGAATGCATATATTATATTTGCTTATATTGGGGAACCACATGAGAATTAGCAATTCATTAATATTGTTAATAGGCATAGTTGGAATATCACAAGCAACTGCTTCAGCTTCTAGACCTTTTTTGTCCGAAAAGTTTACACTTTTCGGACACTCAGGGCGCAATTATGGTAAAATATTATACCATAATTGCGCCCCCTCTAATACTCATTACTCTATCGCTGCAGGTTTCAAAAAGCCTATTAACGAATAGTCTGTCAAGGAGGAGAACGAAGTGATCCTTGACAGACTGATGGCGCGAGTATGGTATAATTATTAGACCATGCTCGCGCCCCTTATCAAGTCATCCTATGCTAATGACATTAAAAACAGGTGAATAACTTTTTCTATGATATTTGCATGCTCCTATTTTTTTCAACATATCTATATGAAATTTAGTTCCATAACCGACGTTTTTTTCGAAGCCATATTCTGGAAATTCGGTATGAATTTTTTGCATAATTCGATCTCTTGTGACTTTTGCTATTATTGAAGCCGTTGCGATAGTATAGCTTTTTTGATCTCCTTTGACGATCGGGCAGATTATTTTATCTTTAATATGTACTTGTCGGATACCATCGATAATGCATACATCTGGGTTAACATCTAGATTTTGTACGGAAGATATAATTCCTTTTTTCCATGCATTTGACAACCCGATGCTATCAATAATTTCTGCATCTATTATCGAAATCTTATATATTAAGTTTTCATAGTTTATTATCTTGTCGAAAAGAAACTCTCTTTTTTTCTTGGTTAGTTTTTTGGAATCATTAATATTAATCAAAAGTTCTGTGGGCAAATTATAATCTAAGAACACACATGAACAAACAACAATAGGCCCTGCAAGAGGGCCGAGGCCAGCTTCGTCTGTTCCGCACACTATTTTGTTTTCATATTGATTTTCTATTTCAAAGCTTGGCATTATCTTTTTTGGATAGAAATGATTCATTCTTAATTGACAAGGTCTGGACTTCTTTTGAAAATTTTCTTGATATCAAAATTTTGAAAAGCGAAGAAACAGAATGATCACCTAGAAATGAAAGGTTTTTTGTTCGAGTGGTTAACATTATAAGAATAGGGCTGATCGATAATGATAAAGCCGTCACGCAGACTATGATTTTTTGCAAGAATTCATCTATGATGTTTGATTGCGTTGCTACGTTTGCTAAAACTAATGAGAATTCGCCTAGTTGGGCTAAGATTATGCCGATGGAAGCAGCTTTTGCATTTTCTATTGAAAATATTTTGAGAGTTAAAGTGTTGGAGAATATTTTCCAAACAGTAACTCCAATTAAAGTTATACAAACAATTGGCCAATTTTCGGTAAGAAAATGTAAATCAAACATCAGTCCAACAGAGATGAAAAAAGCCATTAACAAAACGTTTTGTATTGGTTTAACGCTGTTTAAGACGTTTTGTCTTTCTTGAGTGTTTCCAATAAAAAGACCTGTTAAAAATGCACCATAAGCTTCTGAAAGGCCAAACAACACGACCAAAGCAGCAGCCGCAAAACAGCAAGCTAATGCAACTATGGGAGTTAAATCTGAGCTTGGAAGCAAATATTTTGTTGGAATAATGATTTTTTCTTTTCTACCTAAATATCGAATTAACATCACGACGAGACCTATTGCGACCAATAAATCAATTATAATTGAACCATCTTTTAATCCATCACATCCCTTTAAGATAAGCATCATGGGGACTATGGCAATATCTTGAGCGACTAATATGCCTATTGATATGTGCCCCATATCTGTTCGCATTTCTCCGAGATGTTCTAAGACTTTCACTATAGCTGCCGTTGAAGATAATGAAATAATAAACGCCGCTAATAAAGAAATATAAATGGGAAAATCAAAAAAAGTAGCAAATAGAATAGCTATAATAGCATTAACAAAAACTTGTATTACTGTAAATAAGGTTGGGATTTTCCACATTCGAATGAATGATTTTATATTCAATTCCATTCCGATAATGAATAGTAATAATAAAATTCCCAGCTCTGAGTAAAATTGAATTTGTTCTTTAGAAGAAATAAAGCTCAATCCACTTGGGCCAAATATTATTCCTGCAAAAATATATCCGATCATTACGGGCTGATTTAATTTAGCCAATAAAATACCCGATGCTGCCGCAACCAAGATAATTATTGTTAGATGTGCAAAAACGTACTCGTTATTCATAGTGGATATATTGTATCATACGATACATGAGCATGACAGATCTAAATATTATTCTAAATAGAATAAAAGAAAAAATTCTTTTATCTCAAATAGTCGAAATGGACGTTCGGCTGGTGAAGAAGGGGAGGGAGTTTGTCGGCAATTGTCCGTTTCATCAAGAGAAAACGGGGTCCTTTTTTGTTAATGATGAAAAAGGAACGTTTTATTGTTTCGGCTGCGGAGCCTCTGGGGATATAATTGAGTATGTTAAAAGGAAAAACAACATAACTTTTCAACAAGCGGTGGAAAAGTTAGCCGATCAGGCTGGGATTAAACTTCCAGAGAAAAACTCTAGCTTGCCTGTGAAATCAAGCGATATCGAGATTAATCAAAGAATTCTACAAAAATCAATAGAATTTTTCATGAATAGTTTAAATACAAATAACATTGCGAAAGAATATTGCAAATTAAGAGGAATTACTGACGAAATTATAAATAAATTTTCTATAGGTTATGCTCCTAATAATAATGATGCTTTGTTGAAATATTTAAGAACTTATAACTTTCTGGAAAAAAATTTAATTGCATCCGGGTTATTCATAAAAAAGAATTTCGAAATGATTCCGAGATTTAAAGCTAGATTAATGTTTCCAGTTTTTAATAGGGCAGGGGAGGGGATAGCGTTTGGCGGT
>JAIRKP010000090.1 GCA_031260085.1 Holosporales bacterium
AAATATGTTTCTGAAGAAGATGAAAAAAAAGAAACAAAACTAGATCAGAAAAATGTGGAATCTATCGACAATGATAAAGTAATAAAGCTAGATCAAACTCATGTTCTTGAGCATAATGATGTAAAAAAACAAATTATTAATTTACCAAATATGTCTTCGCAAGCTACCGATTTTTATGAAGAAAAAAGCACATTGGCCGAGCAAGTCACAACAGTTGAGCAACCCAAGAAAAGTTCTAGCCCTTTTGAAAAATTAGCCGAAACAATGAAATCACAAAGAAAAAATAACACAACCAATAAAGATTCCAAAATCGAGACCAGTTTAACAATAGACCAATTTTTAGCAGAGATAGCTTCTCAGGTCATTGAAAAATGGACAGATTCTAATATGAGAAAAATAGTCGAAGAAATAGTAATGAAAGAAATTGAAAAAATAAAATCTGAATAACAAGGAATAGATAATGATTGAAATAAACAATATGCAAGATTTTGATAATGTAACTAGAGAAAATCCATTAGTATTGATCGATTTTTGGGCAACTTGGTGTGGCCCTTGTCGCATGCTGGTGGTTGTATTAGAAGAAATTGCTAAGGAAACTTCTCTTACTATTTTAAAGGTTAACATCGATGAAGCGCCTGATATATCTGACAAATTTAATATCCAGAGTGTTCCTACTTTGATATTGTTTAAAAACGGACAAGAAATATCTTCAAAGTGTGGCTTTTTATCAAAATCAGCAGTTCTTTCGTGGATAAACGAAAATAATTCCCGCTGAAATAAATAATGCCATAACACAATCTTGATAAAACATTTAACTTATAAATAAAAATGAAACTATCAGCCGGCGGGCAAAAACAACGACTGTGTGCAGCCTGTCAACAGAGTAGAGCTTGGTTGGACCCATTTAGAGTTCGCGTCGAAAATTTGGTGGGGCCAGCAACACTGTCTTGCTGGGTTAACTCCATCCCTCCCAAATCCCAGAGGCTAATAATGCACAAGAACAATTACAAGAAATATTAGCTAAAAAGACTCACCAGACGGATCTAGCCAGACAGCTCTCGGATCATGCAGCAGAACAGATAACACAACTCAAAGGCAGATTAAGGGACGGTATAAGAGCAAACATAGAAATGGCAATGAGCAACATTGCAGAGTTATCTTCAAAAATGAGTCAACTTTGGAAATTATCCTCAGAAATTCAAGCAAACGAATTATATAAGGACACGGCCGCTTAGTTTGATTCACCTGCGTATGCAATCCGTGCACTGGGTTTGTGTCAATTCACGCAACAATAATCTATCATTGTGTGACTCTCAAAAATGCCGCACTCATGCTGTTCTATTAAAATTTATTTCAACATTCTTGAATTCTGGAATCGTCAAGGACAGTTTCAACCTCTCCTTGGCTAGGATTGATATGTTCCACCAGCATATTCATTCAAACCTAAATTTCTTTTTATCTGCCTATTCTCGTAACTAGCCTTAGTTTCATATTAAGAAGCTAACAAAAACAAGTATTAACCACGATTATAATAAATCAGAGATTTATCGCAAGAACTATGCTTTTGCTCGAAGAAAATACGGATAATTCCGCGGATCGAGCTATACTTGGCCTAGTGGTAGGGGTTCTGTATTATACTGCTATCGATCCCCTGCTTTTAAAGTTAATCGAGAGGGTATATCAAAAAGGAATATTTTCAACTATATTTGTAAACGTATGGATCTTTCAGAGGGGTGTTTTTTTCTTAATGAACAAATTTGGAAGAGTGATACATGGAAATTTGAAAAGGCGTCTTATAAAAATGCCACATACTATCTCAACTCGCCCAACTGCTGATATAATTAAAGAGTCTATTTTTAATATACTAGTTCATAGAATTAATATAAATTTCGAAGAAATAGCAGTAATAGACTTATTTGCAGGATCTGGAGCAATGGGAATAGAGGCTATATCGCTTGGAGCTAAATCTGCGCTTTTTGTTGACTGTAATTACTCGGCAATTAAATGCATAAAACAAAATCTTTATGATTTAAATATAAGCGAATATTCAATAGTAATAAATAAAAAAGTCGAAGAATTAAATGATAGTTTAATAGCGGCATATTGTGAGAATTTCGAGACAATCTTAATATTTATTGACCCTCCATATAGTAATAAAAGCTTGCTGATATCACAGATAGAACGAATTAATAGTATATTATCGCAATCGCATAAAGCCGCAATTGTAATAACCGAATCTGATAAGGTTCTTAATATCCCACGGATGGAAGCAATTCACAAAATAAGAAAAGGGAAAACTTTTGTGTTCTTTTCCAAGATCCCATTTTCAAGAATTTGTTAGAAAAGCAGCGGCACGACTGGCCCCCTTTGGGAGCGACTATCGGAGTATTTCTGGATAATCGCTCCCAGGCAAACTGAGGTCAGAGACCTAGTCCGGAAGCACCAAACCGAGTCTCGAACTCAGACGTGCTAACAGCTCTGGCACTGGCTGGTTGGTTCCAGTCTCCGATCAGCAACCTCGGCAGATAGAAGGCCGTCTTCCCTTCACCATTGTTCCAGGCCAACATGGCCCCTGGCGCCCAATTTGAGATATCAACCGTCAAGCACGACTGATCCCGAGGACCTTTGGTGCCTCCAAGTACGAAATCCCGTGAGGCCACAGCTCAATAACCCTCTCGACAGCGGAAATGGGCTCCAGGTGCAGCCAAACAGACTGGTGCGCGGCAGTAGGAATCAACCACAAGACTCCTTTCGTTCTCGGTGGGGCGATTGTACTCACGCCCACATACTCTCCTCTAGAATACAGGATACGGGCTTTCGGGCAAGGCCAGCTAGACGACAAAGGCCCTCCATCATGCAGAAG
>JAIRKP010000022.1 GCA_031260085.1 Holosporales bacterium
CCAATCTTCTTGTATGCAAGGTTCCTTTTTTCGCCATAGTTATTAGCTTTTCAACTATCGGCCGGAGTTCTTTTGCTTTTGGCAATGTGGTTTTTATTTGTTCATGATCTAACAACGAACAAGACATTGCTCGAAACATTGCTTTTCTATGCGAACTCGTTCGGTTTAATCTACGTTTTGCAAATCCATGTCTCACGAAACTCTCTCCATTAAATTAGTTATATTGATCATCAAGTTTTTTTGATAAGGCATCTATATTTTCGGGAGGCCATCCGGCAACTGACATACCAAAAGACAATCCCATGTTAGTTAATAAAGCTTTGATCTCGTTTAACGATTTCCTCCCAAAATTTGGAGTTTTTAACATATCGCTTTCAGACCTTTGAATCAAATCACCAATGTAAAAAATATTTTCATTTTTCAAACAATTCGCTGATCTAACGGACAATTCTAATTCGTCAACTTTGCGCAATAAATTCTTATTCAACTGTGGTTCATTTGTTTCGCTTTTCACATCATGAAGCGGAAATTCATCAAAATTTACTAACACAGAAAAATGATCTCTCAAAATAGCGCTAGCCTGAGCCAGAGCATCATCAGGACGAATCGATCCATCTGTTTTTATTCTTATGGTAAGTTTATCATAATCCGTTTTTTGACCAACTCTTGTTTGCTCAACTTTAAAATCAACAAGTTCAATCGGGCTGAAAACCGCATCAATAGCTATAACTCCGATTTGGTTGCTATTGTTCTGATTCGCAGTAACAACGTATCCTTTGCCGTTTTCAACAGTCAATTCAATGCTAATCGAGGCGCCTGATTCAAGCGTACAGATCACATAATCAGGATCCAAGACCTCAACATCCGATGAGCATTCTATATCTTTAGCTTTAACAATTTTAGGACCAATAGCAGTTACCTTCACCTTTTTAGTTATGTCAGAACTAAGTTTTATTTTTAAAGCTTTTAGATTAAGGATAATCTCAGGAACATCTTCATGCACTCCCGGAATCACAGAAAATTCATGTGCGATCCCCTCGAACTTAACAGCCGTTATAGCTGATCCAGGAATGGAGGAAAGCAAAACTCTTCGAAGCGTATTTCCTAATGTTGTTCCAAACCCACGCTCAAGAGGCTCAAGAACAACCGTTCCGTCTCTTAAAAGCTGATCAGAATATTGAATATCAACCTTTCTTGGTTTTATTAATCTTTGCCACGTATTCACTTAAATTTGCTCCACAAATAAAAACCAAAACTAATTCCTGCGTGCCTTCGGAGGCCTACATCCGTTGTGAGGGAGAGGAGTTTCATCTTTTATAGATGTCACAATAAACCCAACGGTTTGAAGAGATCGTATAGCAGTTTCTCTGCCCGCTCCTGGCCCTTTTACAATAACTTTAACATTTTTAACCCCATGTTCTGCGGCTTTCTTTGCGGCGTCTTCAGCAGCTAATTGCGCAGCATATGGGGTGGATTTCCGAGAGCCTTTAAACCCAACAACTCCAGCGGAACCCGTTGAAATCGTGTTTCCATATTCATCAGTAATAGTTATAAGAGTATTATTAAATGTTGCATTAACATACGCCACCGCATTAACTATATTCTTTTTTTCTCTTCTTTTTACTCGTGTAACAGTTTTTTGTGCCATATATATCCTTTACAAACTATTTAGTCGCTATTTTTTTACCGGCGATAGGAATAGCCTTGCCTTTTCTGGTTCGTGCATTAGTGTGAGTCCTTTGGCCGCGGACTGGGAGACCTTTTCTGTGGCGCAAACCTCTATAACAACCAAGGTCCATAACCCTTTTTATATTCATTGAAACTTCACGTCTCAAATCTCCTTCTACTTTGTAATCATGATCGATTACTTCTCTTATTTTCAAAATTTCAGCATCCATTAGATCGAATACTCTTTTTGATTCTGGAATTTCTGCCTTTTTAATAATACATTTTGCGTTGTATTGGCCAATACCATAAATATATGTTAATCCTATAACAACCCTTTTCTGTGTCGGAATATTAACGCCAGCAATACGAGCCACTATTTATTCTCCTCTTTCTAAAATTGCCATTCTAAACCTTTTCGCACTGATTCTCTGACTTCATCAAACGACTTAGCCGCGTTTATGTTATATAAAGTATCAGATTTTGTATAATAATCAATCAAAGGTTTCGTTTTAAGACGATATTCTAATAATCTTTTTGATAAAGACTCTTCATTATCATCAGTTCTATAGTCAAAGTTTGTCCCATTGCAAACATCACAAACCCCTTCAACTTGCGGATTTAAGAAAAATTTATTATATATTTTTCCACAATTAGAACATTTATATCTTCCCAATATACGTTTTTTCACGTGTTCATCAGCAATGACAAAATTAATCACTTTAAAGATAACTTTACCATAATCAGAAGCTATTTCAGTCAATGCTAGGGCCTGTTCCTCTGTTCGAGGGAATCCATCAAACAATAAATTTTTTTCTCTAGCATTTGGTATAGATTCTAGCTTAGTTTGAACAAGATCAATCACAACGCTGTCAGGAAGAAGTTCTCCTTGACTTAAAATATCACCTATCGTTCTTCCACCAGGAATGGATTTGTCTAGATTCTCTCTCAACATATCTCCAACGCAAATAACGTGGAAAGAATTCTCTTTTGCTAAAAATTCGGCTTGAGTTCCTTTGCCGCAGCCAGGAACACCAAGAAAAGCTATCCACTTTTCTTTAACATTATTTATCATCATAGTAATCCCTTCATTCTACCTTTTTTGAACAATCCGTCATACTGCTGAGCTATTAAGTGAGACTGAAATTGCCCAACAGTATCTATGGAGACGTTAACAACAATAAGAAGACTAGTCCCTCCTAAATAAAAAGGCAAGGAAATTTGAGATAATATAAGTTCAGGTAATAAACAAATAACACATAAATAAATAGCACCAATGGTTGTTAATCTGGTGAGTATCGTATCTAGATAGTTTGTGGTGGAATCTCCTGGTCTTATGCCTGGTATATAGGCTCCCGATTTTTTTAAATTTTCAGACGTGTCGTTTGAATTAAACATAATAGCCGTATAGAAGAAAGCGAAAAACACAATCGCAGCAATATATGAAATTATATAAAGCGGCTGCCCATGATTAAACCATTTGGTAATAATGCCGAATATAGATTCAGGATCGATATTAGCCGAGAATCCAGCAATAGTCGCAGGCAACAGCAATATAGAAGATGCAAATATCGGAGGGATAACTCCAGCGTTGTTTAATTTCAAAGGCAAATGAGTTCCTTGCTGTTGAGCAGGCATATTAAGCATAGTCTGCCTTTTGGGATATTGGATAGGAATTCGTCTGTTTGCTTTTTCCATAAAGACGATAAATGCAATCAGTGCGACGACCATAGCAAGCAACGCAAATAAGGCCATAACGGAAATAGCTCCTTGTTTCCCCATTGCGAATGTGTTAAACAAAGCGGCTGGCAAGTTTGCAACAATTCCAGCGTATATAATGATCGACGATCCATTGCCAATGCCTCTTGATGAAATTTGTTCACCAAGCCACATTATAAATAAAGTCCCGCCAGTCAAGCTAGTCATCGTTGTGAACCTAAACAGCAGCCCGGGGTCTAAAACTGCCCCTTTCGCTTCAAGCCCGACGGCAATCCCATACCCCTGAAGCATAGCCAGAGCAACAGTTCCATATCGAGTATATTGGTTAAGTTTACGCCGCCCAACTTCGCCCTCTTTTTTCAAAGCAGTAAGCTGAGGAGACATAGCCGTCAGCAATTGAACAATAATGCTGGCGGAAATATAAGGCATGATGTTTAACGCAAAAACAGTCATGCGCCCTATGGCTCCTCCCGAAAATAAATCTAAAACTCCAAACAATCCACTAGAGTGAGTTTTCGTAAATTCGGCAACTACTGCTGGATTTATGCTTGGCAAAGGAATATAAGTTCCAAGCCTATAAATTACTAAAATGAAAAGTGTAAACAAAATACGCTTTTTCAAATCTGCAGCTTTTTTAAACGACGAAAAGCTAAAATTCTTTGCTAAATTCTCTATTGGAGAAGTCATTTATTTTCCCACCTTATTCTATAGTCAATATTCCGCCTGCTTTCTCTAAAATTTCTTTAGCTTTAGCGCTGGCTTTCGTTACACAAACTTTTACTGGAGAGTTTATCCTTCCATTGGCTATTAAAGATATGCCTTCAGCAGATGCGGGCATATATCCTATTTTTATCAAAAATCCTTTATCAACAACTGAACCATCTTTTAAAAGGCCGCTTTTCATTATCCTTACGATCTTGAAAAAATCTAATTCATAAATCTTCGTTCTATGAACGTTCACAAATCCTCTTTTGGGAAGTCTTCTATATATCGGCGTTTGGCCTCCCTCAAATCCATTTAAGCGAACTCCGGATCTTGCGGTTTGGCCTTTTCCTCCTCTGCCTGATGTTTTTCCTAATCCTGAGCCAATACCCCGACCTAAAACCTTGCTTTTAGATCTAGCGCCAAGATTATCTCTAATATTATTTAATTTTAAAGCCATTTTAACCCTACCTATGATACAACTTTTACCATGTGGCGAACTTTTTCAATTAATTTCAAAATCGAATTATTTACAATCAATTCGCGCTCTGATCCGACTTTTCTTAATCCTAAAGACTTTAAGTACAAACCTTGTTTCTTGTTTCGCCTTATTGAGCTACCTATTTGTTTTATTTTTATCTTATCGCCAATCTTTTTCATATCTAGCTCCTATTAATCCTTTGGCTCTTCAGAAACAACAGCCTGTTCTTTGCCGGAATTGAGCCTAGCCAAAACGTCTGGTAATTTTTTGCCAAGCTTAGCAGCAACATATTTAGGTGGAACAACAGATCGCAATGCAGCAAAGGTCGCTCTGACCATGTTGTGATAATTACCAGAGCCAACTGATTTGCTTACGATATCTTGAACGCCCATTGCTTCAAACACAGCTCTCATTGGTCCTCCGGCAATAACCCCTGTTCCAGCAGGTGCTGTTCGCAAAAACACATGCCCTGCCCCAACACGCGCAGAAACGTCGTGGCGTATGGTTCTTCCTTCTTTTAAAGAAACTCTAATCATAGATCTCTTCGCTTTAGCGCTAGCTTTCTTTACAGCATCTGGAACTTCTCTAGCTTTTGCAGATGCAACGCCAACCCTTCCTTTGCCATCGCCAATAACAACTAAAGCTGAAAAACGCATATTTTTACCACCTTTGACGACTTTGGTAACTCTTCGGACGCTGACTAATTTCTCTATCAGCTGCTCTTGAGCTTCCTTAGTCTTTTTACTATTTTCATTCGCTCGGACCATACATCAATTCCTTAAAAATTCAATCCATTTTCTCTAGCGCTATCAGCAAGAACTCTAACTCTTCCATGGTACAGAAAGCCAGATCTATCAAAGACAACATTAGAGATATTTTTCTCTTTTGCTTTTTCAGCTACTAATTTCCCAACTATAGATGCGGCTTCTTTATTCCCGCCATTTTTTAAAGAGTCTTTAATTTCTTTAGATAATGTTGAAACATGAACAACAAACTTTGTTCCAGTTTCATCCAAAATCTGCGCATACATGTGATTATTCGTTCTATGTATAAGCAAGCGACATTTTCCCTTGATAGTTTTAGCAATCTTAAACCGCTGCCTTAATTTACGCCTGATGCGCAGTTGCACTGACTTATTCATTTTACTTCTTCTTCCCTTCTTTTCTGTAAATGAATTCGCCTGCTCTCATAATTCCTTTGCCTTTATATGGCTCTGGCTTTCTATATTGCCTAATCCGAGCAGCGACACTTCCAACTTGTTTTTTGCAATGTCCACTAACAGTTATAGAGGTGGGTTTAGAGCAAGTTATTGATATCCCTTCCGGAATTTCATACACAACATCATGGCTATATCCTAATTGTAAAACTAAATTCTTTCCTTGAACCGCCGCTTTATAACCCACGCCAACCAATTCCAAATCGATTTTAAACCCTTTGTCTAAGCCATTAACAATGTTAGAAATATTTCGTTGAGACGTTCCCCAAAGCGCATTCGTTGCTTGCTCATCATTCTGAGGAATTAACTTAATCCCTCCGTCAGACACTTCCACTTTTAAGCATTTCGGAACATTATAAGATTCTTCAAGAACCCCCTTCTTTATTTTTAATGTATTATCATTACAGATTACATTAATGCTTGTGGGCACTATGATCGCATGTTTACCAACTCTAGACATAAATAAAATCCTCTAGAAAACAGAACAAATTACTTCACCGCCGAGAGAAAGTTTTCTGGCTTCTACATCTGATATAACTCCCCTATTCGTGGATAATATGCTTATTCCCAGTCCGTTTCTCACCAATGGTAAATCTTTTATAGATGAATAAACTCGCCTTCCAGGTTTCGAAATTCTTTTAATCTCATAAATGACGGGCTTACCTTCATGATATTTTAGTTCAATACGCAAAGTTTTATGCGAACTCTCAGGAACAAGTTGTATCGTATAACCGCGTATATATCCCTCTGCTAACAAAACTTTCACAATGCTCTCTCTGGCATTAGACATAGGAGAATCAACCGTCTCTTTATGCGCCATCTGAGCATTTCTAATTCTTGTAATCAAATCACTAATTGAATCTACGATACTCATATTTCACCTACCAACTTGCTTTTATAACACCAGGAAGGAATCCAGCCGAAGCGAGCTCCCTTAATGCTATCCTAGACATCCCAAATTTACGGTAATATCCTCGCGGACGACCTGTAATTTCGCATCTATTTCTAATTCTTACACTTGAAGAATTCCTAGGCTTTTGAGCCAGCTTATGCACGGCGGCCAACCTATCCTCAAATGAAATATCTCTGCTTTTTATAATTGCCTTAAGAGCATCTCTAGCCGTTTTTTTGCCAGCAACAATCTTTTTTCTTCTATTGTTATTTTCAATCGCGCTTCTTTTCGCCATTTTATATTCCTTACAAATTCATCAACTAGTAAACGGGAATCGAAAAGCTTTCAATAATTGCAAAGCAATTTTGTCATCCCTCGCTGTAGTACAAATTGTTATATCAAATCCTCTCACCTTGTCGATTTTGTCATAATCCACTTCAGGAAAGACGATTTGCTCTTTTATGCCCAAGGAAAAATTTCCATTTCCGTCAAAACTTTTGCTAGACAATCCTCTGAAATCTCGAGCTTTCGGAAGAGCTATATATATCAATCTATCCAAAAATTCATACATGCGATTTTTTCGCAATGTAACCTTTGCGCCCAAACTAACACCTTCTCTAAGCTTAAATCCGGCTATCGATTTTTTCGCTTTCGTAATGACTGGCTTTTGCCCGGCAATTGCAGCTAATTCGTCAACAATAACTTGAAGAACCTTGCCATCCCGAGCTGCATCAGAAGAAGTGCAGTTCAAGACTATTTTTTCTAATCTCGGAACCATAAAATCATTAGAAAAAGAAAACTCCTTTTTTAAAGAGCTTCGTATTTCAGAATAATATCTATCTTTTGAATAACTCATAATTATACCTTACAAAACAGCTCCTGTCTTCTTAAAATAACGAACCTTCTTTCCGTGCTCATCAATCTTCAATCCAACACGCCCCGATTTATTAGTCGAAGGATCAATAAGCGAGACGTTTGAAATGTCAATTGGCAACTCCTTTTTATACGCTCCCTGAGGATGCTTATAATCCGGCTTAACATTCCTGACGACAACGTTAATATTTTCTACTATAATCTTAGCTTTGTCAAGGAAAACTCTTTTGACAGCTCCGCGTTGCCCTTTATTTTTACCAGTGATAATTTGAACAGTATCACCTTTTTTTATTTTAAATTTTGGTTGAGTCATAATCACAACACCTCCGGAGCTAACGAAATAATCTTCATATATCCAGCGCTTCTAAGTTCTCTTGTAACCGGGCCAAATATACGGCTGCCAATTGGTTCGCCTTGTTTGTCTATAAGAACTACTGCATTTCGATCAAACGCTATTTGCATGCCATCGGATCGTCTAACAGGTTGTTTAGTTCTAACAATAACAGCTTTATGAATATCGCCTTTTTTTACTTTCCCTCGAGGAATAGCATCCTTTACAGTGACGACAATAACATCTCCTATCCCTGCGTATCTTCTTTTTGAGCCCCCGAGAACTTTTATGCACAAAACTTCTTTTGCGCCGGAGTTATCGGCAACATTCATACGAGATTCTGCTTGTATCATTTAAACCTCCCCGTTAATATCAACGACCCATTTCTTTGTTTTAGAAATGGGCCTAGATTCAATTATTTTAACGACATCTCCAATCTTGCAACTATTGGATTCATCGTGAGCCGCGTATTTTTTATGCAATTTCACATATTTCTTATAGATAGGGTGCATAACTTTTTTCTCTACTCGCACTAAAACAGTTTTGTCATTTTTATCGCTAACTACAATCCCTTGCAATGTTCGGCGTGGCATCTTTTTCTCCTATTTATTTCTCAAGTTGACGCAATCGAGTTTTTAATCTCGCTATATTTTTTTTGCATGCTCTGATAGCTGAAGTTTTGATATCTTGTGTTGTTTTAGAAAGTATACGAAGATTCATATGCTCTTTCTTCAACTCAGCACACATCTGACAAAGCTCTTTTGCATCCTTCTTTAATAAATCAACAAACTTCATATGCAACTCCTAAACAATACGTTTCACAAATCTAGTACGAATCGGAAGCTTAGAAGACGCTAAACCAAACGCAGCTTGAGCAACATCTTCAGGAACGCCGTCTAATTCAAACATGACTCTCCCAGGCCTAACTCTGCAAGCCCAATATTCAGGCGCCCCTTTTCCGCTTCCCATTCGAACTTCTGCCGGCTTTTGAGAGACAGGCAAATCTGGAAATATCCGAATCCAAACACGCCCTGCTCTTTTTATGCATCGAGAAATAGTTCTTCTGGCGGCTTCTATTTGCCGTGCGCTAATTCTCGCAGGCTCAATGGCTTTCAAACCAAAACTCCCAAAACTTACTTCTGTTCCAGCAGTGGCATTGCCTTTTATTCGGCCTTTGAAAGCCTTTCTAAATTTCGTTTTTTTTGGAGACAACATAATACAAAACCTCGCAAACCATTAAACTCTTTTGTCTCTCGAATAAATATCGCCGACTTCATAGTCGCCTTTATATATCCAAACTTTTATACCACATGTTCCGTAGGTGGTTTTGGCAACTCCTATACTGAAATCAACATCAGAACGCAAAGTATGCAAAGGAACCCTCCCCTCTCTATACCATTCAGCTCTTGCAATTTCAGCGCCACCCAATCTTCCAGAGACATTAACTCTTATGCCAAGAGCTCCTAATTTCATAGCTGATTGCATAGCTCTTTTCATGGCTCTTCTATAAGAAACTCGTTTCTCAATTTGAAATGCAATACTATCGGATATTAAATAAGCATCCAACTCTGGCTTTCTTATATTTATAATATTTATAGAAACGTCGATCCCGACCATAGAAGATAACTTCTTTTTTAATTTTTCTAAATCAGCTCCGCCTTTGCCAATCAATGCTCCAGGTCTTGATGCGTATATATCTACACAAGCTTTCTTAGCTGGCCGTTCGACAACAACTCTTGAAACACCTGCTGTTTTATATTTTTCTTGAATATATTTTCTAATTTGTAGATCTTGAAACACCAAGCCAGAATAACCTTTTGAAGCAAACCATCTTGATTCCCAAGTTCTTAAAATTCCGAGCCTCATCCCAATTGGATTTACCTTCTGCCCCATAATCATCTCCTCAATTTTTCTTTTCTTCAACAATGATCGTCAGATGGCTGAAAGGCTTTGTAATAATTCCTCCTCGGCCTCTTCCTCTTGGGTGAAAACGACGCAGTTTTATGCTATAGCCAACATGTGCCTCTTTCACATACAAAGCATTCGAATCTAGTCCATTGTTATTTTCAGCATTAGCAATAGCTGACATTAAAGTTTTTCTAACATCTATTGCAATTCTTTTTTTCGAATAAAGCAATACACCCAAAGCTTTGTCGGTTTTCATGCCTCTTATCATGGAGGCAACCACATTCAATTTTTGAGGACTAACTCTAACTTTTTTTAAAATAGCCTTTGCACAATTAATAAGCATAATCACCTCTTAGCCTTCTTATCGGCGCCATGACCATAATACGTCCTGGTAGGGGCAAATTCACCAAACTTATGCCCAACCATATTTTCCGAAACTGAAACAGGAATAAATTTTTTCCCATTATGAACCCCAAATGTCAATCCAACAAATTGGGGTAAAATAGTAGACCGTCTAGACCAAATCTTTATAACATCAGAACGCCCAGAAGCTTTGACAACTTCAGCCTTCTTAATTAAATATTGATCAAAAAATGGTCCTTTCCAAACAGATCTAGGCACTTCTTATCTCCTTACTTACGCTTTGATATTATATACTGATTTGTACGTTTATTTCTACGGGTTTTTTTACCCTTGGTGGAAATACCCCATGGAGTAACTGGGTGTCGTCCTCCCGAAGTCTTTCCTTCGCCCCCGCCGTGAGGGTGATCAACAGGGTTCATGGCAACCCCTCTGACACAAGGCCTCTTTCCAAGCCATCTCGATCTTCCGGCTTTCCCATAGCTTCTATTTTGATGATCTGGGTTTGAAACAACGCCAATCGTTGCAGAGCATTCTCCATTCACTAATCTTTGCTCTCCGGAAGGCAATCTCAGAATCACATTAATTCCATCTCTCCCAACCAATTGAACTGCAGCCCCTGCTGATCGAGCCATTTGGGCTCCTTTCCCTATTTTTAATTCAATATTATGAACAATGGTTCCAACTGGTATATTTTTTAATAACATCGAATTTCCGGGCTTAACATCGCCTTTACTAGATGATAATACCGTATCTCCAACTTTTAATTTCTGCGGAGCAATAATATACCTATATTCCCCATCCGAATATTTCAAAAGAGCAATGAAAGAGCTTCTATTCGGATCATACTCTATCCGCTGAACGATCGCATTCATATCTTTTTTATCACGGAGAAAATCAACTATTCTATAGCGTTGCTTATGTCCCCCACCTCTGTTCCAAACAGTGATGTGTCCATGACAATTTCTTCCTGCTCTATCCAACTTTTTAGTAGTCAACTTTTTAAAAGGCTTACCCTTCCAAAGTTCTGATCTATCTATATTGACAAGCCGTCTTTGAGATGATGTGTTTGCTTTATATTGTTTTAATCCCATATCATTATACTCCAACGCCTAAATCTATTTTTTCTCCGGATTCTAATCTTATTATTGCTTTCTTGAAATCTGCTCTTTGCCCGGGTTTGCCTCTAAAGACTTTTCTCTTTCCCTGCACAGAGATTGTGTTGACAGATTTCACTTTCACGCCAAAAACTCTTTGTATTGCTATTTTTATTTCTGGTTTAGTCGCAAATTTATCAACAACAAAAACATATGCATTAGCTATCTCAAGAAGCTTTGTCGATTTCTCTGTCATAACAGGATATCTAATTATATCATAATCTCTAAATGTAGCTTGAACTTTATTTGTCATATTAACCTACTTTCTAATTCCTTTATGGCGTCAACCGAAATAATTAATTTATCTTTTCTGATAATATCGTAAACATTTGCCCCTATTTGTGGCAGACAATCATAACGGACTATGTTGGATACTGCTCTTAATAAATTTTCATTTTTTTTAGAATCAATAAACAAAGCTGAGTTTATATCAGCAAATCTTTTTATAAAATCTTTAGTTTTTATGTTTTCATCATATTGCAACGAATCAACTATCAGAAGATTGCCTTCTTTTAACTTGGCCGTCAGTGCCATCTTTAATCCAAGCTTTCTGACCTTTTTCTGTAGATCAAATTCATGCGATCTCAAAACCGGGCCAAAAGAAATTCCCCCGCCTCTGAACTGAAAAGCTTTTTTGG
>JAIRKP010000087.1 GCA_031260085.1 Holosporales bacterium
ATTGCTATTGATTTCAAGATTCCTTTTGGTATATCGAATTTTATTTCATTATTTTTTATTATCGCTTGAATATCAGAATCATCTTTTGTTTCGGGTGTCGTTTCAGCAACGCGATTTTCAATATGCTCACTTATTGCAGAGTTACATCCCGAAAGAAAAGTCATAATAATTAAAATTTGTATATACTTTATTTGCAATAACATACCTTTCATTAATACATCCTTATCGTGATGATAGCAAAAAATTTTAAATAATGTCAATTTTGCCTTCTAAAATTTTTGGAGAAGGGTAGGGTAGGGGAGGGGGCTTGATAAGAATATCTTCAACTAATGGCTTCAAATTCAGAGTTAATTAACCTCAGTTTATAGTCTGTCAAGGAGGAGAACGAAGTGATCCTTGACAGACTATAGGCGCGAGTATGGTATAATTTATTATACCATACTCGCGTCCCGGGATGCCGTGAAAAGCTTGTTTTTTGCTTGAGGCAATATCTATAGAAGGGCAGGGATATAGTACAGCTCTTGGCATCAGAACAATTCAACCTGTATAGAAAAATATTTCATGTGTAGGTCTTATGGAGAAAGCCGATGAACCCCTTGACTAAATACAAAAAAAGAAACAGAATTAATATATTATATTAATAGTTAATTTTTATGATTATAATACAATCTCTTGTAAAGAACTTTGGAGATCGGGTTATCATAAGAGATTTTTCATATCACTTTCCAAAAAATACAAAAATTGGAATTGTTGGCGCGAATGGGGCAGGGAAGAGCACTTTTTTAAATATAATAATAGGACTAGAAGAGCAAGATTCAGGCAAAATTGTCATTCCTAAAGATTGTATTTTAGGTTATCTTCCGCAATCTCCGTTTGAAAATCCTAAACATACGATTTTAGAAGAATGCATATCAGGGCATAAAGACATATGCATTTTGCAAGAAAAATTGCATAATATTTTAAAAAAAATGGAAGAAAATTATTCAGAGGAAATATATTTTGAATATGAAAAGATAGAAAAAAGTTTTTCAGATAAGAATGGATATGCAATAGAAGCTGAGGCCAAAGGAATATTGGTTGGCCTGGGATTTGAGACTTCTCAATTTTACGATAACCCACTAGAGCTATCTGGTGGGTGGCGAATGCGCCTTGAACTCGCAAAATTATTGATAAACGAACCTAATTTCATTATATTAGATGAGCCAACAAATCATTTGGATTTGCCAAGTTTGATATGGCTTGAGCAATATTTGAAATCTTTTAAAGGCACGTTATTATTTGTTTCTCATGATAGAGAATTTTTAAATAATATAGCAAATCAGATAATGCATATTTATAATGGGAATATTAATATATACAATGGTAATTTTGATGATTTTCTTGAACAGAGAGAGGCAAAGACTGAGCTAATTCAAAAACAAAAAGAGAATATAAAGAAAAAACAGGATAGTTTGCAAGAATTTATTGATAGGTTTAGAAGCAAAGCTTCCAAAGCTAGACAAGCCCAAAGTAAAATGAAAATTATGGAAAGGTTAAGGCAAATAGATGCGCGATTGGATATTGATGAAACTAAGAAAAAACCAATATTTAAAATAGCAATAGAAAAGCAAAGTAGCAAAGTTGTTCTGGAGCTGAAAGAATGTTCAATTGGATATGGCGAACTCATTCTTAATAAAAATATAAATTTAAGAGTTATACGAGGAGACAAAATAGCCATAATAGGAGCAAATGGAATAGGGAAATCCACATTATTAAAGACTATAATTAATGAGATACCTATGCTTTGCGGAAACATGAAACTGGGGGAAAATGTATCTATTGGATATTATGCTCAAAGCCAATTAGATGTATTAGATCCGAAACTCGATGCATTAGAGAATGTTTTGAATCTGGCTCCAAATATTACTCATCAACAAGCTCGAACCATTTTGGGATGTTTATTAATAACTAAAGATGATGTGAAAAAACAAGTAGGAGTTTTATCAGGAGGAGAGAAAAGCAAAGTAGCAATCGCCGGCCTGCTGGCTCAAAAGCATAATTTTTTACTGCTAGATGAACCAACGAATCATCTGGATATGTCCAGCACAGAGGCTCTTTCAAATGCTCTAATAGGTTTTGAAGGAAGTATTTTAATGGTAAGCCACAACCGAGTATTTATAAATTCGTTTTCTACCCATATCCTTAAAATGGAAAAAAATAAAAATGCTTTGGTAATATCTTTTTAATGACTGCTTAATCAGATAATCTAACGATTAACTGTGAGATGCTTACTTCCTCAACAAATCTATCTCTTCTCTAGATAGTCCTGTAATATCTATAATATCCTCAATAGACATTCCTCTTGATAACAACTTTATAGCTGTCTCTCTTTTTGCCTTAGCTTCTCCTTCCTCTCTACCTTCCTCTCTACCTTCAGCTTTACCTTCATCTTTAGCAGTGGCTAATTCTGAATAATAATTATACTTAGCATCCTCTATTTTCCTAATTGTTTCTTTTGCTATTGGATCGTCTTCCTT
>JAIRKP010000094.1 GCA_031260085.1 Holosporales bacterium
GAATAATCTTTCCCAGGATGCAAGTAATCTGTGAAATAGTTTATTTTATAATAACCGTAAAATACCGTAATCCCAAAACCAAGAATTCCAAATATAAATGTTTTTTTATACGTCATAAATGAAATAAATAAAACAAAAATAAATGAGACTCCATATGCGCCTATAGAATCTGCTATCTGGGCGAAGTACGGTATGTCATAGCTCGTATACCCAATTAAATTCCAAGGAAATCCAGTAAACATAAATCCACGGATGTATTCAAAACATACCCAAAATACTGGGAATAAAAAAACTAATTCTAATCTAGATCTAGAAAATAGAATTGCAGACAAAAAAGTTAAACCAAAATATAAAGACAAATAGAGAGTCAAGAAGATAACAGCTGGATATGCGAATTTATTAAGACCGACGCAATAAAAAGATTCAGACACCCAATACAAGCTACTCCCAAAATATCCAATTCCGAATAATAAGCCATTGATAAATACAGTTTGCAATTTTTTATTAGATGGGAGTTTTCTTATTATTGTTAATGATGTGTAGATCATTAACAATGCACAAATTGGGAAGCTTCTCCCTTTGCAAAACATAAATTTAGCTAGCGCCCCAAATATTAAGGAAAATAAATTAGGGAAAATTAAGATTAAGGCGTCAATTTGTCTTTTTAAGCTTAAGAATTTTATTTTTAGCATCTAGTTTATATTTTTTAGCAGAGATCGTCATACTATTCAAATCATCTAAATTTTTCGATGCTTTGTCTAGCCAAAATATCGCTCGTTTTAATTCCATTTCAGATTTTCCTGTATTTAATAAAATTATTCCAGCATTAAATTGAGCTGGCCCATATCCAAGTTTTGCCGCTTTTTCATAGTATTCTAAGGCTTTTTGTAAGTTTTTCTCTCGAATATCCCCGCAATAATACCCATCGCCAATCGAGTATATAGCGGCTGGATTATTTTGTGCTGCCGACATTGTTAAGTAATAATTTGCTTTTTTTAAATCTTTTGGAAAATTGTATTCTCCCAGATATAAAGTTCCCAATATATAAGCCGCCTCTGCATTTGGAATTGATTTTAGTAAATAACTCTCGACAACATCGGGCTGTTCATCTATCCACTTAAACACGTAATAATTTATAAATTGGTTGTTAGCCTGGGCGATATTGGAAATAAACAAAAGAAATAGAATCAGCTTAAGGATCATATTCGGAAAATCTTCTAATTCATCAAGCCTATTATAATGTATAGCTGGTGCCTGCAATGATTAATCTTTGCTTCCCACTCAAAAAAGTCCTTTAATATTCTTATTGATGTTTTGTTGGTTTTTTATTAACATTTTATTAGTTAGAATAATATAGTTCTCTTCTGCTATAAATTAACTTTAGTTTTGAGAGAATTCGATTTTTAAATTAAGGAGCTTTATATAATGAGTACTGAAGAAAATCAGAAGCGGTCTGCTGATAAAGAATTTGTTGGTTTGAGAGGAATGCTTTGGCCTATTCATGATTTTGAATTAAAGAAATTTTTGCCGATGGGGCTAATGATGCTGTGTATTTTATTTATCTACACATTAGTCAGAGATTTGAAAGACACGCTCATGGTTAGCCACGCCACTGGAGGAGGAGCCGAAACCCTTGGGTTTTTGAAATTATACGGAGTTACTCCTTCAGCTATTTTGTTTATGATTATTTTTGTAAAATTAGCAAATACCTTCGAAAGAGAAAAACTTTTTTACATAATCATATCATTCTTTCTAGCTTTTTTTGTCTGCTTTGGATTTGTGTTATACCCATTACGAGACGTTTTGCATTTATCGGCGGAAACTATTTCAAGCCTCCAAGAGTCAATGCCAAGATTGCATTGGGTTTGGCCTATTATCGGAAATTGGAGTTACGCTATTTTCTATATATTATCTGAACTTTGGGGCAGCGTTGTTTTGACTGCTTTATTTTGGCAATTTGCAAACGAAATCACCAAAGTAAATGAAGCGAAAAGATTTTACAGCTTATTTGGATTTATAGGAAATTTTGGATTATTAGCATCCGGTTCAGTAATAATAATCTGTGCAAATCTTGCTAAGAACAGCGCTGATTTAGGAGTTTCAGACGCTTTCGGATCTAATTTAAGATATCAAATGGGGGCGATCATTCTTTTTGGGGCTATTTTATTAGGTTTATATCGATGGATGAATAAAAATGTATTAACAGACCCAAGACTCTATGCCCCCGGAGAAGGAACAAAGAAAAAAAGCAAACCTAAGCTGAGCGTTATGGAAAGTGCAAAATGTATCATTACTTCTCCATATTTACTTATGATTGCTGTTTTAGTTTTAGCGTACGGTGTCTCAATTAACCTAATTGAATGTGTTTGGAAAGGCCAGATCAAAATGCAATATCCCGATTCAAATGACTATAATGCATTGATGGGGAAATTGTCGTTCACAACTGGATGCATCACTATATTCGTTATGTTAATTGGAGCAAACATCTTAAGAAAATTCTCATGGAGAACAGCCGCATTAATCACTCCGACTTTTTTGTTGGCAACGAGTTTGATTTTCTTTGGAGTCATTATGTATGAAAATAAAGCAGGGATTGAAGCAAATCTTTGGAGCTATAGCGTATTGTTCATAGCCGTTGTTGTTGGGTTAATACAAAATGCGTTTTCAAAAGGTGTAAAATATTCTTTATTCGATTCAACCATGCAAATGGCCTATATTCCGCTAGATCAGGAGTTGAAAGTAAAAGGCCAAGCAGCAGTCTCCATCATAGCCGGAAGAGGCGGAAAATCGGGAGGAGCAGCTATTCAGTCGACGTTGCTTATAATAGCGGGCGGTGGAGTTTCGTTGTCTAGTATGGTTAATATATTAGGGTCTATCGTGTTTATTATTGTTATGCTTTGGATTTTAGCAGTCTGTGGACTTAGCACAAAATTTGAAGCACTGACTGCTGAAAAAGAATCTAAACCGACAACTTGATACGGCGCTAGGAAAATCGATGATTTTCCTAGCAAACCTCGGGATAGCTGACAAGCCGAAGCTTTTTGGCTGCTCGCCCTATCAATATATCTACCTAGATTAAGGATATAATTATCAACTTTTCGGATACTCGGTGGGGTTAGAAAATCTGTAGTTTTCTGACCCACAACCCAACCTAGGAGTATTTTGATGTAATTTCGAGATAATAATATTTTAAATATTCCACGTGAAACATTGTAGAGTTGTGAACATAGCCTTTAATTTGGGTGACAAAGTATCCCCCGGGGCGGGGGTTTTGTTTTGTAATTTTAACAAACACGCGCCAAAAGTCAGTCAAGGTTAAAATAGGTATCCAA
>JAIRKP010000099.1 GCA_031260085.1 Holosporales bacterium
TAAATCCAAGAAAAGCTGTTATAAAGAAAATACTAATGATTTTTATAGATTTCATAAATCCCTCTATTGTTAACATTATTTATAAGAATTGTAAAATATTAGTATTAAGAAAATGTTAATTTCAGAATTATTTATTAGTTTCGCGATCTGCAGTGATAAAGTAATGAGTATTAGCGGAATTGAAAATCAAAGATTTTGCCCGAAGTTTCTTCGGACAATTGCGCCCCCAAGAGGTATCAGAGAATCTTTGATTTTTTGATACTGCAACCAAATTAGCAATATTTTGATAAGGGCAATATCTGAATAGCTTGTTAAGCATGCAGTCTGTCAAGGAGGAGAACGAAGTGATCCTTGACAGACTATGGGCGCGAGTATGGTAAAATTATTATACCATACTCGCGCCAGCGGGGACCGAAAAGCAATGGCTTTTCAGGAAACAATGAACTCTTGTGTAACCCTACACTTTCAGAGGTGTTTATTGATTTTTATATCGACGATTAATGGAACTTGCAATGTAGTAACATTCTCCATAATTTCAGAGACTCTCTTGATGCAACGTTCAACTAAATCTAGATCGACTTCAAACACTAATTCATCATGAATTTGTAGTAATAACTTGATTGGCTCGTTTTCGGTTTGGAATTTATCAAAAATTCTTACCATAGCTAACTTTATTATATCTGCATTGCTGCCTTGAATTGTCGCATTTATAGCTTGTCTTTTAGCGAAATTAGCTAGGTTTTTATTAAAACTGTTTATTAAAGGAACAAAACATTTTCGTTCAAAAATGGTTGTTACATATCCATTGTTTAACGCAAATATCTCGCAAGATTTCAAATAATCGACAATTTCTGGATAATACGACATAAACTCTGTATATATTTTTTCAGTAGCCTTTCTCGGCAGCGCCAATCTTTTGGATAATTGATGAATCGAAATTCCATAAATAATACTGAAATTTATTTCTTTTGCAATTCTCCTTTGATCTTTTGTGATTTGGGCTTTTTCAATGGTTTGGTTAGCATAAAAAACACGAGCAGCGGTTGCTATATGAATATCTTCTCCTTTTTGAAAATCATCTATCATCTTTCTACATTGCGAAAGATGCGCTAGAATTCGTAATTCAATTTGAGAATAGTCAAACGAAATAATAACTTTTTCAGCCTCAGCTATGAAAGATTTTCTTATTTTTATTCCTTCTTCGGAACGATTAGGAATGTTTTGCAAATTAGGATCGCTGGAGCTCAATCTTCCTGTATTAACCGTTGTTTGAGAATAGGTTGTATGTACTCTATTATTTTCATCCGCTAATGCTAGCAGCGGATTTATATAAGTATTTTGGAGTTTAGAAAATTCTCTCCAAGCCAGAATTTTATCGGCTATTCCGTCCGCCAATCCCCCGAGATTGGATAATGCTTCTTGATCAGTTGATTCTTTTTTGTTTTGCTTTGGCAATTTTAATTTTTCAAACAATAAAAAAGCGACTTGTTTAGGCGAAGATATATTAAACTTATAACCTGCGATTTTTTGAATTTCATTAGCAATTTCATCAATTTTAATTTGAAATTCTTCGGATAATTTAGCTAAATAATTCTTATCGATACTTATACCATAAAATTCCATTTGCGCAAGAACGTAAGTCAATTTGTTTTCAATTTCAAAAAATAAATAATTAAAATCTTGTTTGACAATTATCAATAAAAATTTATAGATGTTATATAAATTTTCTGAGTAACTTTTATCAATACTTTCTAAATACTCTTCTTGCATTGATTTTATATCATGTTTTATTTTTGTTCCAGAAGCGCAATAAGACATAACCGAAACATCTATTGTGTTTGTCACATTAATCGCAAGCGATAGACATTTTTTTATTAGATTTTTAGAATCTAAGCATATTTTAGTTACGGTTTCATCGGCTAAGTATTGCTTTATTGAATCAAGAAGTTGTATGACACAAATATTTTTTCCAGATGCATTTTCCCACAATATTTCAAAAGTATTATCGAAATTAACAATAAATACTTCAGTTTCAACATTATCTATAGTATCAACTATATTATAAGAATTAACAACAGATACTTGCCTTTTTATTAAAGATTTAAATCCGAATTCAGCGAAAAACTCGTTAATATCGTTTGCTTTTGATGTAGAAAACTCGAATTCGACAGGAATATCTTCTCTTAACTTCGCTAATTCTCTTGATAATAAAGCTTTATCAATTTCATTCTTTAATGTAATATACTTTTTATTTTCAGGAAGAGAATCAATATTTTCTATAACATCGTCTAAAGAGCCGTATTGATTAATTAATAACGCTGCCGTTTTGGGGCCTATGCCAGAGACTCCTGGAATGTTATCAGAAGAATCGCCAGTTAAAGACAACACGTCTAGAACTTTATCAGGCGTTACGCTAAATTTATTGAAAACTTCTTTTTCTGTAATATATATTCGCTTTATAGGATCATACATTTTGACATTATTTATATGAATCAATTGCATTAAATCTTTGTCTGAAGATATAATATTGATCTGGTAATTTTGATTTTCTAAAGTTTTAACATAACTCGCGATAATATCATCTGCTTCAAAACCAGCAAACTCTGCAATGTAAAATCCAAATTTTTCACAAGCTCGTTTGATAAGTGGAATTTGAGAAAGCAATTCTGGAGGAGTTTCTGCTCTGTTTGCTTTGTATTCATTGTATATTTCATTTCTAAAAGTTTTCTTAGAAGAATCCATCGCCGCTATAAACATTGAATCTGGAAATTGCTCTATTAGCTTTTTCATAGCAGAACAAAAGCCATACAAAGCTCCAACTTCGACGTTGTTATAAGTTAGATGCGGAATAGCGTAATATGCTCGATAAACAAATCCAGAGATATCTATAATATTCACGATCATGTTTTTTTACGAATTCTAACGCTTTTTACTTTTCGGGGATCGGCATCCAGAATCTCAAATTCCAAATTTTGCTTCGCACAACAAATAAGTTCTCCTCGAACAGGGACTTTCCCCGAAATCGAAAAAATCATACCTCCAAGAGTTTCTATAGACTTGTCATTCGTATGTAATTTTATACCTCCATATTTACTAATCTCTTCAAAAGTTAATCGTGCATCTGCAATAACAGAGCCATCCGATCCTTTTATAATTTTACGTTTTTGATTATTTATTTCAGTGACATCTTGTATGTCTCCTATTATTTCTTCTATTAAATCTTTAACAGATATAACACCATCAACTCCGCCGTATTCATCAACAACCACCGCTAGTTTTATACCCGTTTCTCTCATTTGTAAAATAAGATCTAAAGTTTTCATCATAGGCGGAACAAATAAAATTTCCTTAACAAATATACTAATATTGAATGGTTTGTTCATATGAAACCAATTAGCAACATCTTTTAAATATACAGCTCCAATTATATTGTCTATTGTCCCTTGATATACAAATATTGACGATTTTTGACTTTCAACAAACAATGATATTAGATTTTCTATTTTGGTATTAATTGAAACTGCAACTATTTCTATTCTTGGAACCATAATATCATGAATGCAAATATCTTTAAGATTTAAAACATTGCCGAGAATTTCCCTTTCATCTTTGGCTATTGATTGTATGTCAGAACTATCATCTTCTTCGATTAATTCTTCTATTGTATCTCGAAGAGATGCTTCTTTTCCGTTTTTGTTAATTTTTCTCCCACAAACTTTTAAAGCGATGTTTTTTATAGAATTTATAAAACTAAAACATTGCATATATATTTCTCCTTAACCATATGGTTTTTTTATTCCGAATTGCTCTAAAATTTTTATCTCCATCTCTTGCATATGTTTTTCCTCTTGTTCATTCTTATGCCCTATGCCGAAAAGATGCAAAATGCCATGAACAAACAGATGTGTACATCTCGCAAAGAATTCTATACCGAAAGAGCCAGACTCTTCTATAATTTTTTCATATGCGAGAGCGATATCTCCTAAAAAAATTTCTGAGCAATTATATGGCATATTTAAAAAATATTCCGGAGCAAATTGTGGAAAAGATAAAACATTTGTAGTGTTATTCTTTACCATAAATTTATTATTCAGATTTTGCATCTCATTATTTCCTGTCAAAAGCAGATTAACTAAAAAAACATTTTTAATATTAAACTGCTCCTTAACTGTAGTATCGAAAACAGATTGCAATTTACTTATCCAAGATTCAAAATCACCTTTTTCTTTCCATAAGTCACTTTCTATTATAATAGCGACTCTATTCACCTATTATTTCTCCACAAACGCTATTTTCAGCTGCGGAGGTTATTTTTACTTCTTTAAATTTCCCAATTAAATTATCTTTACTTTCAACAACCACAGACTGTAAATAAACATTTTTTCCGATATATTGATTTTCTTTTTTCCCTCGCTTTTCGAACAATACCGATTGAGTCTTGCCAATTAAACTATTGTTATAATAAATTTGATCTTTGATTAAAACATCTTGAAGCATTTTTAATCGAATTCCTTTTTCTTTTTCAGATATTTGCCCTTTCATAACGGCCGCAGGAGTGTTGCTTCTGGGGCTATATTTGAACGAGTATGAAAGGGTGTATTTAACTTCTTCAGCAAGTTTCAAAGTATCCTCAAATTCTTCTTCAGTTTCTGTTGGGAATCCTACAATAAAATCCGACGAAAATTGAATACTAGGGCATATATCTTTGAATCTTTTTAATTTGTCGAGGTATTTATTGGCAGTATGCCCTCTGTTCATTATTCGCAAAATTCGATCATTTCCGGATTGAACAGGGATATGCGCAAACGGAGCTAATATATTATTACTAGAGTGCACTTCCATCAATTCTTTAGTAAAATCTTTTGGATGTGAGGTTGTGTATCTGAGTCTTTTTAAGCCGTCGAGCGATGATATTTCTTGAATTAGTCTCTCAAGCCGCCAAGTCCCTCGTGGTTGGTTTATATTTATATACGGAGCATCTCCATGGTAAGAATTAACATTTTGCCCAATTAGAGTTATTTCTTTAGCACCATTTTTCAACAACCATTTTGTTTCGTCAATTATATCCTTTGCAGGTCTGGAATATTCTCTTCCGCGTGTGTATGGAACGACGCAATATGTGCAAAAATTATCGCAGCCTTCTTGAATTGTAACAAATTCACTAAATGAAACATTTTTTCTTTTAGGCAAACAATCGAACTTTTCGGTTTGTGTTAGACTGGTATCTATGATTCTTTTTGTATCATTATTTAAAACGGATTTTATATATCCAGGTAATTTATGAAAAACTTGAGGCCCGAATATGATATTTACATTTTTTGAAATTTTAAAGATATTTTCTTTTTCAGCTTGAGCAACGCAGCCTCCAACACATATTACTTTTGTTCTTTTAGATTTCAATAATCCAATTTGCGAAAACAGTTTCTGCGAGGCTTTTTCTCTTATATTACACGTATAAAATATAAGAATCTCTGCTTCGCTTGAAGTAAATACTCGCTCAAATCCAGAAAATAACAAAGAATCTATGAGTCTTTTAGAATCATAGGTATTCATTTGACATCCGTAAATCTCTATAAAAAAAGTATTCATTAACTCTTTTAGTTTACCGTACTTGCAGTATTATAGCGATCAAATGAGTTCATCTCTATAATTTGTGTTATTATATTTGAGCGCTCAGCAATATTAACTGTCTCCAAGATAGATTGTTTCTCGCTTGGGTGAAACGGACAAGCAATTGCTAAAGCTGATATCAAAACATTTGGCGGTGTTTTTTCTATTTCTTTCCAGTTTGGGAAAATTTCTAAATTTTTAAAATATATATCCAATGCATTCATCAATCTATTTTTGTCAAATTCAAATTCTTCTATCTTTTCTTCCATATCTATTTTATATCTATCATAATTAACCAAAACTCGATCCATACCATTCATTTTAGGCTCTTCGTTTTCAATATCAAACCTGCAGAGCCCGAAAATACTTATAGCAACTTCATCATCTGCAAAATGAATATCGGTAATTCTTCCAGCACACCCACATTTAAACGAACCACCAATATCTAATGCTCGATCTTTTTTGCAAAATATTGGCTTTGGTTGAACAACGGCGACAATATTATTCTCAATCGATTCAGCAGCTATTTCAAGATAATCTTTTTCACACATAGTTATAGGCAATTGCGCATGAGGCATCAAAATTGTTGATCTAACCCGAAAAACGGGAAGTATAGAAGGCAAATGTTCCATAACTATAATAATAATCTTCTCGAGATCATGATATATCATACCATAGAGTCACTTTATATCTCCACTAAAAATGCAACAAGCCTCCCGCTTTCGGAGGCGCCTGGTCACAGAAAAACCTTTGCTTTAAGGTTAGAGGAGAGCATCTGTTAGGGGCTAACAACTAGTTGCTCGTTCCCTCGCGAGCGCGGCAGGAGGCTCCTCCCCCGGTAATCTCCATGGCAATTGGTACAGTCTCCCATGCAAAGGGGGACTGGCTCTGCCCTTGCTTCCGTCGCGCCACTCTGACGTAATAGGCCCTAGTTCTAGGGCTGCCCTCAGGCTCAAAAATACTTCTGCATAGGGTTTCTTTCTTGGCTATATGCCTGTCCGGGACTCTGATCTACTAATTCTGCCATAAGGCCGGTCTGCCGTTAATCTCACATCCAAACCATTCCTACTCTATAGCTTATCCGATATATTGTTATCCGGTGGTTTTACCCTTGTGTACCGGCGGGAAATATATGATTTGTCTAATAGGTTTTATACTAATTTATCTGATCTTACCGCTGTGCTGGGGCTTGGCGTCAGGATCTCGCTCGAGGCACCCACAACCTCAAACAACATACTGTGTACCGCAGCTATAAAAGAAGATATATTCTTACAATGCCTAATAGCTC
>JAIRKP010000014.1 GCA_031260085.1 Holosporales bacterium
AGAAAGTAAGGCCTCACTTTTTTGAGCTGTGTTCTTTAGCCTCGAGTAATCGGTAAGAAGGACCTTTCAATACATAAATATCTCCATATTGAACAAACCGATCTACTAGTGCCTGTGCTAACTCTTTGCTTTTAAAAATAGTTCCCCACTTTGGCAACGATAAATTTGTACTTACTGCAATGGACCCTCGTTCATACCTGCTAGAAAAGACATCAAATAGTAGTTCTGCTGCCTCGTTTAACAATGGAAAAAACCCTAACTCATCGATTATCAATAAGTCCGGTTTCAATAATTTCTTTTTTGCCTTAGATAATTCTTTTGAAGACTGTGCTTCACTCAGCATGGTAACTAAATCAGATGCCGTGTAAAATGCGACGGTAAAACCATTGCAACACAAATCATTGCCAATAGCCAACAAAATGTGTGTCTTCGCCAATCCAGGGGCTCCTATTAGACATAGGTTGCGTTTTTGTTTCACAAAATCACCTTTGCCATACTGTTTGAACATCTCGAAATTTATTTGAGGGTTGCGTGTTGGATCTATAGTGCTCCAATCTTTTCTTGTCGAGAATTTCGCTTGCTTCAATCGTCGATTATTTTTTTCTATTCTTCGCCATTCTTGTTCATTCTCCAATAGTTCAATCACAAACTGCTCATCGTAAACTCTTTCTGGATTCGAATCATTGAAAAACTCCAATGCTCCGAGCATTCTTAATTCAGTTAATAATTTTCTAATCATATAGGCTCCTTTTCAATTTCACTATATTGATTTAAATCAAAGTCGTTTTCTATATCTGGAGAATCCACAGATATTCTTTCTATGTCCACTTGGGATGTTTCTTCTCTCTGGTAAAGGAGTATGGCCTCAATATTGCCGGCGCTAACCCCTCCCTGATCAAGGACTAGATCTATCACCTTATTGAATTCGTTTTGTGGATGTTTTTCTTGTAAATCTAGTATTTTTACTAATTCTTGATTTGCTGTATCCTCATCATATCGATTTAACAATCGATTCCTGATTTCCTGAAGTGGATGACCTAACTGCGATAAAATCTGTTTGAACACTTTAGAATGTTTTATTCCATGCTTCTTGCGGATAAGTTGTTTATAATAATGTTGAGAAAGGATACTATATCGATCCTTTTTTAAGTACAGTCGAGTATGCGTAAATACGTGCTCCCCCTTATGATAAAAACGCACCTCATCGCTAAATATCTTCACATCTAACCACTTTCCTGTCCAAGTTTCTGGTATTGAATAATGCTTTTGTAGCACAACTGCATATTGTCGAGAATTAACTCTGACGTTAGAATGTTGACACCATTCTCGTCTCTCCTTCAAAGGCTTTAGTGCCTTTTTAACGATGTCAAATAAATCGGCCAATCGTTCGCCTGTTTCATAATGCTTTTCATTTGCAATTTGTTCTAGGCAACGATTCTCTATATATACATTGATACTATTTAAATCAGTGCTTGTAGGAAGGCCTGATAAATAATTTCGCCTAGTATATCCAACTCCATTTTCAACATTGCCCTTTTCATTGCCTTTCCTAATGTTGCAAAAAGAGACTTCAATCCCGTAGTGACTTTTTAGCGTTTTGCAAAAAATAGTTTCCTCTCCTCTTTTATTTTTTTGGGAATGAGAATGTGAAATTAGGACAGAATCATTATCAACTCTGAGTATTGGGAATATCCCTCCAAAAAACATATAGGCCCTTTCTATGAAGTCTCCCCACGCTTCTTGTGATTTAGTTAAATAAATTCGAGCGTAATTTATTCCTCCGCCGCCTGGAATTGAGGCCACGAATAAGTAAGCTTTAATCCTTTCTCCATTAATTACTACATCTACATATCCCCAATCTATTTGAATTGCTTCTCCCAGAACATGATCTATGTCCAAATAGCTTTGGCTATGTTTAAACTCATCCCGCAACTCATGAACCAATCTCCGGACACTCCTTCCCGAAATAAAAATATTTTTTTCTTCTTTCAGCCGTCTTTGAATAACTTTTGCCGTGTGCAACTGCTTCTTGTGTACATGTAGGGCTTTTTCTGATTTCAATATTTCCCAGACAAAATTAATCGCTTCATCTGTTAATACTGTCTTTTGTCGATTCGTGTTGCGCTTCCGCACTTCTGTTCCGTCTAATTTAGCACTTGCTATTTTTCGTACAGTTCTGCGATTTAAATTGTGCTCTCTCGCTACCTGAGAAATGCTTTTGCCTTTGTTGTTGATTTCGTCTTGAATAGTTAAACAATCTTTCATACAATACATGCTGCCTCCTTGATGGCCATTTATAATTTTGGTATTCAAAAATTATTATAGGCCAATGGAGGCAATTCTCCCTTATTTTCCTGATCATGTTTTGCTTTTTTTGACTACTCAAGGCCGATTATAATTTTTAGTTTTGGCCCTATGATTTTGTAGTTACTAAATGGTCATTTTACGATCAATTTAGTATGGTATTGTGGGTGAAATTACCCTAAAACTGAGCACTTTCAGTTGGCCAAAGACATTCCACAGTGACTAGGAGATGGCCGCAATACAATTTGATGAGAGAAAATTGGCGATTTCTTAGCTATTATAGTGGAGCAACTTAATATGATAAACATTTTTTTACATTAATGACGCAACACTATGGGGATTTGAG
>JAIRKP010000048.1 GCA_031260085.1 Holosporales bacterium
AGCCCCCCACATAAGACAACAAGGGGAGGAACCCGAGCTTAATAGGGTGTTCATCCGCCCAGACTACAGCTCCAGCGCCCGCACCTTCAAGCACGAACTGTATAGATGGGTCACGAAGCTCCTACACCAGTACTACGACATAAGACACGAAACAACGAGGTGAGCAATACGGCGGGCTAGACCCGTAGCCCCCCCTGAGACCACCAGCTAGCAACTCGCTCAGGTTCCTTGGAATGAATGATTTCGAAACCTTAGGGAAAACTTTGACTTTCCCCAATTCTTCCTAGGAGCTAGGGTGTAACATTGTGCCATACTTGCGCCCAGAGAGCCGAAAAGCTGGTGCTTCTCGAGCAAAATACTGATATCTTTCATAACTCTCCAGAGTTCGCTTCTATGCTCGGTGACTTCTTGCTATAATTCTGTTTCTAAAGGTTTCGAAAGAAGGTTAATAAAGGCCAGATAATCGAGCCGTAGTATCTAACTTTTCGCACCATCCCGCAAAAAGAAGCAAGGAGAGTTTGAAATGCTCTTAACCGAGCTCGGAGAGGAGGTGATACTCGTTGAGCCCCCCTGTAGCCCAAAGCTTAAGCTTTGCAGACCATATATCTCAAATTCTTACTACTCCTGCGGACATATAATGGTTTCGAACGATTGCTATCATCTTTCCAATTTAATATGACAAGGTTACGTCAACCGATCCGCTATAATTTTTGGGGACGACAGCTATTTACTGCTCAGCATCTGCCGCAATTACTTAATAACTTGGTTTTTTGATTTTGCTGCGCTTCATTTTCGCTTATTGAAAAATCCAGGAAATACAATTCTTTATGGCAAAAATATCCTCATTTAAATGTACCTCTGTTCAAGCACCACGGGGCGCGGTGAGCTGGGCTCAATCGTCGTGCTTTTATAAGCAGAGCTTAGCGTAATCCCGCTCCAGGGGGGCTTAAAAGATGCTTCTTTGGATGGTAAAATAAAAATTATATCCCTATCCATAACCCTGTTCTGCAAATAAAAGTTCCAATAGTTCGAAAATTTGAATTTGCTCTGTAAGGGTATTTATTTGTTGTCTATATTTTGCTGCATTAAAGATTCCTTTACAATAACTCGTCAAGACTCTTCTGGATATCTTTATCGCTGTCTCTGAGTTATAAAAATCAAAAACATACTCAATATGTCTTTTAGCGATTTTAAGTTTTTCATTTAAATTAAAATTAGAGCTGCTAGGGATTTTTTCTATAAAGTTATGAATATCGAGCAAAATCCATGGATTGCCGAGGACTCCGCGGCCGATCATAACCCCATCTGCTTTGCTTTCATTTAGTGCTTTATTAGCCGAATCAATGTCTATAATATCTCCATTAACTATTACTGGTATGTTAACTGTTTCTTTGACCTTTCTTATTTCTTTCCAGTCTGCCTTGCCGGAATATAATTGAGAGCGTGTTCTTCCGTGAATAGTTAACATCTGAATGCCCGAATTTTCAGCTATCTTTGATATTGTCAAAAAATTTTTGTGCTCCATGTCCCACCCTAATCTCGTTTTTAAAGTAACAGGAATGGAGACTGCGTTTACGACAGACTCTAAAATCTGCGCGACTAGCGTTTCGTTTTTCATTAAGGCAGAACCTGCTTCTGATTTTACTATTTTCTTCACAGGGCAACCCATGTTTATATCTATAAATCGAGCACCTAAATCCGAACACAACCTTGCTGTATCTGCCATAATCTGTGGAGAAGATCCGACGATTTGAACTGAAGTGAAATCATCCTCTATCCCCTCCAGCATCTTTTTTGTTCTTTGAACTTGTCGAACCATAGCCTGGCTTGCGATCATCTCGCTAAACATTAAAAAGTCACCAAATTCTCTAATTATCCTTCTAAAAGGCGGATCAGTTATTCCAGACATCGGAGCTAACAAAACTCGACTTTTTAATGAAATATTCCCTAGTTTCAACTCAGGCATTTATCTTCCAAAAAAAGCAATTAGCGAATCTCGAACTGAAGTTGCTGAATCAATTTTTCCGGATTTTATATTTAATTCATTAAAAAAAACTCTTAAAAATAAGTCTCGCGCTTTATCGGATGTCAGGCCCGAATATAGTATTTTTCTTTGGAGAATCCGAAGAATCAACATGGTTTCTTCGGAGATTGATTTAGGATTCGCCCCATCAGCCAACGAGACTTCTCTGAAAGTTTTATAAGTAGACAATGTTTTCTTTTTTTCATTTTCAATCTGTGTCTTATGATTTGCCCCAAAAATATCTTTCTGTAACAATTCCATATCCTAAATCCTTTGAACAAACTCTGTGTGTTTCAATTTATGATACCCTTTGATGAACGTATCCTTGTTAAGCCGATTCACTCCAGTTAGATAACATTCGTTAACAACACATTCGTCAAGCTTAAAATGTAGCGTAACAGAAGTTCCTGATGGAACGTATTCTTTTATTATCCCTTTTATTTTTTCTAACGGAGAAACTCGCTGATCTAGTTTGGATTTCTTCGGCAAGAATTTCATATAATCTTTGAAACTCAACGGTCCTATAAAAATTTCTATCCCGTCCATTTGATCCCAGACCTTATTACCCAAATATGCATCTTTTGCTAATCTGTTGTAATTTTTTATTTTTTTTCCAATTGTGGTTTGAGAGGATTTGTCTATTTCTACAAACTTACCAGAAAACTGCTGAATAGTGACAGGCAAATTGCAAAAGTCAGATAGGATAATTCGCAGGCCTTCGCTCGATCTAGTTTTTCTCCAAAAGAGATTTTGGCTGGATATTTTAAGTTGTTCGGGAATTAAAGACTCTTTGAATCTCGAAGTTTCGCTATGCTCAAATCCAGACAAAGAAAACATGACATTACCAATTATGGAATCCTCAAGCGGCTCTGACAAACAAGAAACGTCATGCATTTTCATGAACAGATACTTCATAGCTAAAAATCTACCGTTGAAAATGTCTAAAAAATCAATGACGGCTTCTTTAGACTCTCTGTTGAACACTATATAATTTTCGACATAATTATCCGGAAGCGAACCTTCTATTCCTGCAATTCCGGCTAAATTGGTGAATATTTCAACACAATGATCTTTTATCCCTTCGACTTTTTTTATATCAGAAAATTTTGAGGTAAAATTAACCGAACTTTTTAATTCGATATCCTTTATTTTGTTATATGAAAGATTTTGCAATCTTATATTTTGCGACGCAACGGCAACATCAATTGCTTTTATAAACGCAAACTGTTCTGGAGAAAATATCAATTTCTCAAGAAGAGATTTATCTTTTTTAATATTTTTCTTTATTGCTTTTTTAGATTTTCTAAAAAGAAGTTTAAACACTAAACAAACATCGTAAAAAACTTGGTTGCGGGGGCTGGATTTGAACCAACGGCCTTCAGGTTATGAGCCTGACGAGCTACCAAGCTGCTCTACCCCGCTTTAATTTATAACATTCTATCAAATTGAAAAACATCATACAATAATATAATTTATTCTTTGTTCTTTATAGACTTTTATGTTTTTCGTTTTATCCCTTCTCAAGACTAAGCCCGATAAATTAATAGCTGAGAAGCCATTTTCACAAAGTTTATTAGAAACCCTTTCCAATAAAGAATAAGAAATGATGTCTACCCGGTTTGAACAGAGCTGGATTATAATATTTAAAACTCGCATTTTTAATTCAGTGTGTAGAGCTTTAAACTTCGATATATTAATGTATCCATTTTGAAAAATTTCATTAGCAGTTGATTTAGCCAGTTCGTTCAGAAAATCGTTTGCCAACTGTAATCTCTTTATTGTTTTATTAATATTATCCATATCAAGGTCGTATTGCGTGGATATCAAAGCATACGCATTTCTCCAGCGAACCCTTTCGTATTTTGGTTGAATATTAGATGGGTCGCAAACATATTTCTCTATGTTAAATCTTTCTAGCAATGTTTCTTTAATATCTGTTGGAGAAAAATTCAGCATAGGTCTGATTACCTTCATATCATCATTTTCTCTCATAGAGCTAATACAAGAGAGCCCCCCCAACCCCGATCCTCTGGATAGCCTCATAAAAAAAGTCTCCCATTGATCTAACTTGTGGTGTGCAATAAATAATGATTTGCAATTTATTGTTTTACAGAAATTAAAAAGAAGTTTATATCTAGCTTCTCTCGCCTTTTTTTCAATATTACCCCCTATATTTTCTAAATGCTCCCAGACTAAAATTTCATACTTAATACGATGTTTTTTTAAAATGCTTATGATAGGTAAAATCTCATCTGAAGATTCTGGTCTCAGTTTGTGATCAACAAAACACGCAATAAGCTCGAGCCCATAATTTAAGGCATACTGATGCAGGAACATAGTCAGGCAAAGGCTATCCGCTCCCCCTGAAAGACCGACCGCAATAACTTTTTCATTTTGTACTGATTCTGGGATATTAGCAAAAAACAAAGAATTACTTATAATCATAAAAGTTGGATATAGTTACAACAATTTATATAATATTAATCATGAAAGAAATTATAAAAAATAAAAAATTAAAGCAGTCTTCAAGATCTTGGATTTTAAGGCAATTAAAAGATCCATATACTGCAAAAGCAAAAAAGGAGGGATACAGGTCTAGAGCTGCATTTAAATTATTAGAGATTCAAAAGAAATTTAAAATTATACAAAAAAATTCAATTGTATTAGATCTTGGCGCCTCTCCGGGAAGTTGGTCTCAAATAGCTTCTAAGCTCGTGCAAAAAGTTATTGCTATCGATCTTTTGGAAATGGATCCAATACAAAATGTTGAATTTATTCAGGGAGATTTTTTGGATTTGGAAAATATAAAAATTATTAAACAAATGTTAGATGGCAATCTGTTTGACGTTATATTAAGCGACATGGCGCCTAATACGTGTGGAATAAAAAAAATAGATCATTTAAGAATTATGAATCTTATTGAAGAAATCTTTGCATTCTGCAAAGATAATCTAAAAATTGGAGGGAATGTGGTTGTGAAAACTTTTCAGGGAGGCACTGAGAGCAATCTATTGCAGAAATTAAAAAGTAGATTTGAGAAAGTAATTCACTTTAAGCCAAATTCGAGTAGAAAAGAATCAAAAGAGATATATCTAATAGCTATGGGGTTTAAGTTGCGTGAATAGAAAATCAAAGATTTTGCCCGAAGTTTCTTCGGATAATCGCGCCCCAGAGCCCAAGCAAAGAAAATTCTTTGCTTGGGGCAACACTTGGAGTATTAAATTGACAAAAGTATGGTCTGTCAAGGAGGAGAACGAAGTGATCCTTGACAGACTAAT
>JAIRKP010000073.1 GCA_031260085.1 Holosporales bacterium
GATGTCTTCCATTAAGTGTTCCTTACTCCGGTCTATACGGGGATCTGTCAATTCTGTAAAATATTTTATCGGTGTGCGCATAACGTTTTTTTTTGCAAAGGAATGGGTTTTTATGATTCAATCCAAATGTTAAATTTAAGATGCGTTTGCCCTGAGGCTTCCACGAAGTGCATCTAAAACTGGACGGGTAATATTTGAAGTAATATTTCGTTTTACTCGAATAACTTCCTTTACCGTAGTAATCCCGTTTTGACTGATTCCAGTTACATCAACCCTTTGTCTTTTGTCGGAGAGGTGATGCTTACTTCATCGTAGCCCATTGCGGTAAGAAGGTCTTTGATTATGTTTTCAAACTGATAAGGTTTCGTTTCTGCCAAAAAACTTTTCAACAAAGCCCTTTGTTCTTTATTGAATGTTCTATATTTCTTATTAGCTGTGTTTCTTTATTTACAGTATCATTCGGATTGGTTTGTTCGACAAGTTGAAGATAGCTTCGACCTCTATCGGTAATGCTGTATGTATTTCCATCACGTTTTGCATACTTGCGATCAACCAAATTGACAAGTCTTCTGCGCAGATAATCTTTTCGAACGGAATCTTGCTTGATATTTGAGTTGTATTTGGTATATTCTTCCCATTCTTCCAATAGATCGCCGCGTCTTCCGCTTTCTATTAAAGATAATTGACGGAGAACCTGAATCAGACCGTCTTCCGTATCTATCTTTTAATAACATCACTTGTCGGATTGGAAACAAACTCTTTGCCATCTTCCGTTAGTTGATAAATACCGTTATTTTCCGAAACCAGATTATGGCCCGAAATAAGAAACTGGCAACCACGAGTCCAGCGAGGATTAACTGTTTTATTGCTTTCTTTCCATATTTTCGTGGCAATTTCTTTGTCTTTTCCTGAAAGGCGTTTATCAATCCATTCATCCGGATTAGTCCAATCAACTGTGTTTTGAGGTGTTCCTCGTAAGCCCCAAACTGTATTCCACATATTTTTGAAATTGGAAACAGGCATTCCTACAATTATTTTCAATAAAGTAATTGTGGTGCTATATTTTGGGTATAATGGAATTTTTATCATAATACTCCTCCTAATATTTTTTCTCAACTCGCTTTTTCGCTTGTTCTAACATGTCGTTTGCTTCTTGTTGCAGTTGTTTTACTTGTTGGCGAATCGAACTGATTTTCTCGGCGATTTCGTTTTGTTTTTCAATGGGAGGAATGGGGATAATCCTTTCCTTTGCTGATTTTAGTGTAATAAAAGGTTGTGCTCCCCCCGATTTTTCCCAGAATAATTCAAAATCAAGTATGCTGTATATATATTCTAAATTTACTTCAGGAGTAGGAATAATTGTTATTGTATTTTTTATTGCAGTCCATTTGCTTGAAATATTTAAGAAACACTTGCCACAGCGTGCACCAATAGCAGAAAGAATAATAGCATCACCGTCATTTTCATAAAATGGCAAATTTCCATCTTGGCCTGCCGAACTATATGCAAAATAGCCCTCTTCAGTGTAACTAGCCTTAGTTATATTAGTATTTCCCCAGTCCACAACAGCAATATCTCCTAATTTAGAAAATGGATATCTTCCTGATTTCACTGAGATTATATATTTTTTTAATTCAGACGCATAATACAAAACATCCCATCGTCCTCCAGATATTTCTGAAAATTTAGTCACAAATATTCTACTTTCTAAACTATCATCTTTTTCGGGCAATTCAATTCCCAATTCATTGAGCAAATAATCATCAATTTTTGATAGTAATACTTTTGCTTCGTTTTCTTTCTTTATATTTAGGTTAAGTGCATATTCGTAAATATCAATACATTCTTTTTGTTCATTTAAATCCAGCAATGGAATTAGGACTTTTCCTAGATTGCTTGAATTTAAATGCTTGTTTGTTGCACCTGTAATATGTCTTACCATTTGCCTTTTACCTATATCTGTGAAGAAATAGACTTGTAAGAACTTAGGATAAAGCTTTGAATTACATTTGCAAAGTAGTGTATCTGCCCCTATAATAACGTCTGGATATTTACTTTCTACAACTGCTGTATCTCCGGCATTTACACCTGATCTCACAACAAGAATATCTCCTATTTCAGGGGTAATTGTGTGTTTATTATTTAAAAAATCTTGTGAGAAATATACAGGATTTTCTCTCAAATTAATACCCAGAGGGCGAACATTTTGAGATCTGATTAATTGAATTCCCTCTGAAGTAAACTCTCTGGGATATTCTGGTGGATGTATTATACTACTTGTTACTCTTTTTAAAGGAACAAATGTTTTAGTCCTTTCTAAAGTATAGAAAGGACTGTAAAATTCAGCATCAAGCCTGTCTTGCAGATTTGAATAATTGATTGTGAATATATTTTCAGGAGCCGTATGCATAACTTTATTATTTTTCAAGTACATACCCATATTCTTTAGACAGAATAGCTTCGATATTTTCTCGAATAGCTTTTTTTAATGTAGGATGTGCTTCCTTTTTATAGGTAGCATGATAAAGCATTTTATAATCCGATTTAGGCTCTTCCGATCTTCTTCTCTAACCAATATGGTCGGCTTTTTTAAAGCTCTTGCCCAACCCATTTCATAAGTTACATTCGGATTGTTACCAGTAATGTTTGCTATAAAAATACCACACTCCTCTATCTTATTGAGAATGTCTTGAGCAATATCTACAGTATCACCCGTATATGTCATTATTTTATAATGACTTAAATTAGCTTTGTGATCTCGCTGGATTTCTTCTATTACCGTTTTGTATATATCATCATGAGCTTCGACCTCTTCTTTACTAAAATAGGGCATCGCTATAAAAATCTTAATCTCCAGTTCAGCTATTTTGTCGAATATTTTAATAAAATTCTCAGCGGAAACTTCTTCCGTTTCAAATAGATTGTTGTTAAGAATCCATTTCTTAAACATTGTAAATTTGCCTTTTTTGTCTTGAATCCAGTAATATAAGAAAGCATACAATAAACCAAAGCTTGAATTTGCTTTAAGTTTGTCGTTAGTATCATAAATACGATCTATGTGTTTTAATGCATCCAATACATTTTCCACATTTTTATCTTCATCTTTCAGTATATTGAAAATTTCCATATAGCAGGTACGATAATTATTTCCTATTATATGTTGTATCCCTGTAAAGTCTTTGTAATTATATCTTTCTTTAAGTTGTCTTGCCAATAGTCCGTCGATTCCGAGTATTTCTTTTAATTCATTATCCGGAAAACATATGGCGTCGTCAATTAAGACTCTTAGATTTTCCTCTGAGGTAAGAGGAATTGTTTTTGTATTTATATTATGAAAAAAAACTTTAGTTGCCTTATCAAATTCATTGATATTATTAGAAGTCTGCAAGCCATAAAATTCTTCACCCAATATAATACAGAAAGGAGCATTCATGCGTTCAACTTTTGAAGACTTTGAGCGTTCAGCAGCAAGTAATCTATGATTACCATCAATTCTTGACAAAGGATTTTTTTCGTCTTGTATAAGTTTGGCAAGTTCTGCATCATCAAAAATCAACTCCGCTACTATTATATTATTTCTACCTCTTACATCTTGACTTTGTTTATAATCAATAGTTTTAAACTTGATCTGAGTATTATATACATTTGACTTATAGGCGTTTCTGAGTGAGATAGCTCTTATAGGTGTAGTTTCTGATTCTCCTTTTGCAAATGTATGCCTAAACTTATAGCCTAATATTATTTCAGGAAAAAACAAATAAATTTGTGTTTCGAGAAAGTCTATAATATCACTTCTATCAATAGGATTACGTTGGTATTTATAATCTGCTTTTGATATACGAGCCAGTTCTTTAATAGGAGCAAATCCTCTTATACATATTTGCCCATTTAGTGAATGATCTAATATCCCTCTTATAGTCATAACTCGTTATCTTCTATTGAGTTTATAAACTTCGTCAATTCTTCGCTAATTGTTTCCAACTCATTTTTAGCCGTCGGCTTTCCTGTTGCATCATAACCAATCTCCTGAGCAATTGCCATAAAAATAGGATAATTGACAAGTGTTTGTGCTTTTTTTATTTGGTACAATTCGTTCAGTTCATCTTTTATGTCATTCACTTTCTGGGAATACATCGCATTAATCTCTGCTTTCCATGCTTTGAATACCTCCGTTACTTCGACTTTCTTTTTTTCAGTTTCGTCGGTTGTATTTTCAAAGCCAGTCCAATTTTTGATAATTTGCTTTTTTTCTTTATCTAATGCATCAATACGAATCAGATATTTTTGTTCGTCTCTTAAAGTTTGCTGTAGAGTTGTTTTCTGTGTTGCAATCTTTTCTGTTTCCGCTTTAGTCCACTTTTTAAGAAAGATAACTGAACTTTTAACTCCGGCGCCGGTAGACATAAATGCTGTTTGCGGCATAGATACAACTGCTACAATACGGAACCAGTCTTCTATTTGATTACGCACATACTGCAGACTACTATTGGTTAGTATGCCATCAGGAATAACAATGCCTAAATATCCTCCTTCTTTAAGAAAGCGATAGGCTTGTTCTATAAAAAGAATCTCCGTACTCTGGTTATCCCTCTGGGTTTCAGGCTTGGTTACTACGGCTAACCAGTCTTCTTCTTTTTTTCCAAGCTTATATTCTTTCATATAAGCCTTTTCTGTCTGGCGTACAATACTTCCAAATGGTGGATTTGTTACGATTATATCAAAATGGTTATAGAGAAAGCCTCTGTTTTTTGTAACTTCTTCTAGCTTTTCTGGAGAAAGAAGTCCGTCAGCAGTTATCACATTGGTGTGTCCGTCATCATGGATAATCATATTCATTTTAGCGGCACGGGAAATTTGCTCATTTATCTCTATTCCATAAAGATTTTTTTCGGCAAAATCATGCCAATGTTTAAAATGCCGTTGATTCTGTTTTATATCGTTTTTATAGTTGGGGTACAAATCATTAGCCTGTTTTCGAACTTTGTCTAATGAATATAGAAGAAAACCGCCACTACCACAAGAAGTATCTAAAACCAAAGATTCATTTGTAATAGGTAATACATCTGTAGCGAATTTAACAATAGGACGAGGGGTAAAGTATTGCCCAAAATTACCGCGGAAG
>JAIRKP010000027.1 GCA_031260085.1 Holosporales bacterium
AGTCTGTCAAGGAGGAGAACGAAGTGATCCTTGACAGACTAAGGGCGCGAGTATGGTATAATTTCTATACCATACTCGCGCCCCGGGAGGAAATAAGCGTTCCGACTATTATAAACACAGCTCCTACGATAGCGGTAATTTCGGGTACTTGTGAGAAAAATGCGAATCCGAAAATCATGGCGAACGGCAACTCGATATATCGAATTGGAGTTATATCGGCGGCTGATGAAGCTCTATACGCTAGAAATATAAATAGTTGTATTAAATTCGCTCCAAGGCCAAGCAATGCGATTAGTATTAATTCAGAGATTGTTGGGGTTTGCCAAAAAAATGGAACAAGAATACTCGTAATGATGGTTGTATATAATCCAAAATAAAATAACATTGTTAAGTTATTTTCTTGACTGTCGACCATTTTCTTGATCATAACATTCATAGTTGCGAAGAGTATAGCTGCAATAGTCGGGATAATAGCCGTTATATTTATATTTGAAGCACTGGGCCGAAACATAATGAGAAGGCCTAAAAATCCGATAAACGTAGCATATAAACTTTTAGCTCGAATCTTTTCGTGAAGAAAAACAGCGGCCAAAGGTAGCATAAAAAGCGATTCCGAAAAAAGAATCGTAGTGTTTTCGGCCAAAGGCATAATGTTAACGCTATAGCAACAAAGCCCCAAAGCAATTGCTCCTAATGCTCCTCTCCAAAGATGCCACTTGTGGATTGTGGATTTGAATAGATTTCGCTTGGAGAAGCTTATTGCAATGAGAGCGATAATGCTTGAAAAGAAAAATCTAAAAAAAGATATTTCGACAAAATGCAATCGAGAACCGAGGCACTTTGAGAGCACATCATTCATAGCGCTCGTTAAATAAATCATAGAAGCCCAAAAAATACCTTGCCTTAATCCTTTTTGGGAAAACCAATACAACATATTTATTTTGAAAGGAAAAAATCATGTCAATAATACAATTTTCATTCGCAAATGACAACAAGATATTGGAAACTGCTGATTCTTTAAAACTTTATATACTCGAAAAAGAAGGCTATATTCCTAAAGCAACTATAGTTTTCCCAAAGAAGATGTTTTCAGAATTGTGTCTTTTTGAAACTTGCGTGATAAAAAAAGATAATGATCCATTTTTTTCAGGGACTATAGAATATATTTCAACCCAAGGAGACGAAACTCATGTTGAGTTAAAAAGCTTTTCTTCTGAAGGTGAATATGATGAAGTCTATAAATCGGACGACGTCATTCCTCCTGAAGTTGCATTACTCGCTAAATTTAAGCGAGAAAATCCAGATTTGATTGCATCAATTGATCAAGAGCAAACCGACAAGCTAGGCGAAAAGAAACAATCTTCAGTCTTCAAGCCCGATGTTGAATCTGCTGAACCGAAAAATTTGGACGACGAAATAATTCACGGCTCTTTGAAAGTAGAAAAATCGATCAAAGATATTATCTCAAATGTGAATCTTTCAGTTTCGGCTTCTTGGATCAAACGTATAGAAGGAAGCTTAGGGCTCACAACAAAAATAGCAAAACGTTTCCCGGGAGGAAAAATAAATACCTTAACGCCCGTAAAATTAATAGATTCATGGCCAAGATTTGGCGATAAAATTTCAAATCATCTTTCTTCCAAACAAACTAAATACGCTATCGGTCTTTCAAGATTAGAGCTCGATAAATCGATGACTGTTATGACTCCCGAAATAAATATTCGAGACGACATTCCTCCATTTAGCCTGAAAAAAGAGTTTTTCAACCATAAGTTAAGCTTATTTTGGAGTTTCGATCAGTTTAGTTCTGAAACAGTGACTACAAAGGTTATCAATAGCAATGCTCCAAAAGGTATCGAAAAAAATATCAATATAAACCTACAAAATGTCCAGGATTATATAGACGATATCGAGGAACATAGCTTTTTCACAACTTCAGTGGGCAATAAAATATTATCGGAAATATATAACGCAATTGGAGATTATATTATACTCTCTATGCGAAATGTTACTATTTCGTGTGAACTCCCATTTTCGAAAAATACCGAAAACCTTTCGTGTAGCAATTGGATTAGTATTCAAGGAATTAAGGCGAAGATCACAAAACTTGAATATAATATAACTCCAATTGAAAAGACAGTGAGCCTTACTGCGCAAACATTTGGCGTTTCTTTTGATCATGAAAAAGCGCTAGACATTCCAATAATACCACGTCCAAAACGAAAAGAATTTAAAGCAAGAGATATAATATACGATATCAATATCCAAAATGACGCAGATACACAATATCGAAAACTTATCTCATTTATCCATGCGCAAAAAATGGAAAACAAAATTAATAAGTCGAATTATAAACAGTTAATAAGAAGTTTCTTACACGAAATCCAAACCGTGATTAAAGTTATAGCAAAACCTTTGAAAACTACGCATTGCGAAAAATCATCAATTACTACAAACGACATAGTGGTTTGAAATTGGATATTAAGATATTCAAAAAGCCTATTGCATCTTGGGAAAATTTGTGTTATATTACGAAGATTTTAGTTTTTTTTAAAGAGGATTTTATGAAGGTAAAATCATTAAGAAGCATATTAGTCGTAGCGGCATTATCGTTTTCAGTGACCGCAAGCGATGATCCCATGGCTCCAAGCTTTGAATTAGGTGATATCTCCATTCCGTTGCTACCTGCTGGCAGTGGGAAATTTGCCTTATCGGGAAATTGGTGTCCCTGGTTTTTACCTGATTTGGAGGGTATTGCAATATATCCGTCTGTGATTTTAGTACCAAGTTGTGGTGATGATACATTCAACAAAATCCAGATGTTGCAATCATTAC
>JAIRKP010000079.1 GCA_031260085.1 Holosporales bacterium
GTCTTCCCAGCAAAGATAAGTCTTGCCGTTTCTAACGGCTATCCGCTTGAGTGTAGCACTGTTTTCATACCGAATCAACATGATTTTCCCGTTTCAAACAAACTTCTCCTGTGTTCTCCGGATCCACAGCCAGAAATTAATAAATGATACTTTCCGCTATAGCCATGATAGCTTCCTTGCTTAAATCACGATAACAAAATGCGTAAAACAGGTCATCTATAATTTGCCTTGTGCTGTTTACTTTCTTGTTTCTTGTTCGTGCGACATAAAAGAGCATATTAAAAAATATGCATAATGCTATCCTGGCATTTAAAGCACTGGTTGGGATTTTTGAACTGGTGAACGGCATAAGCTTTAATATCCAAAAACACATCAAAGCCCCTTCGTTCAATTCTCCCATCTGACAACCATTATAGAAAATGTGAAAATATATTCTTCTTTTTTCTATTCGTTCAAAAATGTCATACAGTATAGTATCCTGGGTTGCTAAATCAGATATGCCGGAGTTGGAAACAAAACCTGATATATATAAAGTAAGCTTCTCTAATAAGCCCTTGATAGCTTCTTTGTCCAGTGGCGAGAATGTTGGAAATTCGTGCGGTTTGTTTGCCACTTATTCACCGATGCGGCTGATGTATTCCAAGGTCTTTTTCCCTTCCTCTGTCAATTCCATTATTTTTTGGCCTTCGATAACGGCATCCATAAAGGACATACCCTCCGGCCTGATACGGGTATTTGAAGGATATTCTCGCTTTGTAAGATAGTCCTGATATGCCTTCTCGTTAAATTCAATGTCCATTTAAGCATCCTCCTCTTTAAGTATAGCGACCAGCCTGGCTAAATTAAAACCCTGTCGCTGAAAATTTAATCATTCTCCTAATAATCGGATAATATCGGAATCACCTTAGAGGCAATAATACCCAACCCGTCAGCTACTAGAAATTCTATCTGCGTCCAAGAACTATCAATAACAACAGGGCCAGTGTATTCGTAAACTGTGTATTGTGAAACCTGGTACATAAAAGCCCAGTTCAAAGGGGGATTTTCTAAAATTACATATCCGTCTATTGTTAAAGCCTTGGCTGTAAAACTGATTGACGGAGGATCTATTCTATCGGGATATTTCCGAATGACATCAACGCTTGGAAGTATTTCCAGCCAATCACTTCTCGCTATTATAACTCCGGGGATATTAATGGTATAGTCAATTCCGTTTGACACAAGCCCGGAAGTATCTACCGTTTTTATTGTCACCAATGATCCATTCATGGTATACTGCAGGATCACAAAAGGAACATTTTTGCTGTAGTGGTCATAGTATAATCCCTGAGTTGCATTATAATATAATTTTCCATTTACATAGACTACCAAATAATCCAGATCAGCATCGCTAGGCAATTTGTAATTTATGCGAATTTCTCTGCTACTACTAAGAACACAATCAGTTATTTCTACTTCGCCAGGAGCAACGTTTAACCATTTTGCATAGAGGGAGGTGTCGCCAGCGATAACATCGTTGTCAAAATCCCATGTCTCTGTTAATTCGGGATTTTTGTGCCATCCATCAAAAGAGTAACCAGACTTCTCCGGATCATCCGGCTTGCTTACTTTGCTACCGGCCAGTAAACCAGTAATTGATTGTACGCTAGATCCGCCATTGCGCTCAAAGGTAACAGTTAATGCGTCAGGATTATTTTTTGGATCAAAATAATATTTAACGCCATTTGATATATTTCCATTTTTATCAATGGATTTTATTGTGATATATTCAACGCCAAGATAATCAAGCATCGAATAGGAACTAATTCCGGGTTCTTTATCTAACATATCTGATTCGGCCCATTCAAACTCAGCCGGTATTATTCTGACATGAGAGAAGTTTTCATCGTTGGGATTTGTCCAAGATACTATAACAGCGTTTCCTAATTTTATATGAGAGATATTGATAATTTCATGGGGATAAATAATTTTGTTTTGTGTCCATTTTGCATATAGCTTTATACTATCAGTAACAACATCGTTCTCAAAATCCCATAATTCCGTTAGATCGGCGTTTTTATGCCATCCATCAAAAGTAAATCCCTCTTTTACCGGATCGTCCGGCTCTGTTATCTTGCTTCCTGATTGCAACCCTGCAATTGGCTGAATTTCGCCTCCGCCATTAGTATTAAAAGTAACAGTATAAGTTACAACTAAATTCCAAATTGCATACAGCGATATATCATCATTAATTATGATTATATCCTTAGGATTATAAGAAATTCCGGTTCCTTGAGGGCTTGTATTCCAGCTTGAAAACACATAACCTGTCTTTGAGAGAGTTCCCTTATAAACAACGGCTGCAGAGGACCCTTGGGTGTATTTGTTGCTGTCTATTGGGGCTGTGCCAACATCATTTCCATTGCCAAAATAAGCAATGCTGTAATAGGTAGGTTCCGGAGGATTGGAAATTTCACACCCAATAAGTAAAATGGCAGCCAACCCTAATAGCAAATACCGTCTCATAGCAACCCCCTTATCACAATCTCCCCGGGAACCGTATCACCCTACACCCCCAAGGCCAGGCGCTTAAAAACCCGCGCCTCCGAGAGCCTAATTACTGTATAAAATCAAGCAATTCGCCCTTGAATCTTTCTGAAAGATTATCCGATAATTTTATTGCTTCAACGAGATCAGAAAAAATAATTTCATCAAGCGGCTTGCGTTCTTCATATTCTCCATTCCGCAATTTTATCTGCAAAACGCCAAGCGTAATAGTGATTATTTTGTCCTCTGAAAAATAAACATAGGTCTCTTTTGAAGAGCCTGGAAAATAGTCGGCCATATCATCGGCTTTTATAACAAAGCAATCACATTGGCTATACCGGAGGAGGCTCAGGTTAAAAACCGATGTGCAATAACAGTATTTGACAAAATTTTCTTTTTCATTAAGCACAATAGCCAAATGGGATTTATCAGAGCCGGGCGGCAGCGCTCCATAAAAAGTAAACCGTTTGGTTATGGCATGGGCGGGCATTTACAGAGCCATCTCCGCAAGGTAAAATTTTTTTGCTTCATCGAGATATGCCTCATCCTCATAAAGCGGGTCTCTGCCGAAATATCTCAT
>JAIRKP010000101.1 GCA_031260085.1 Holosporales bacterium
CTCCATTCTGTTGGTGTGATACACAGAGATCTCAAACCAGGTTTCTATTTGTTGGTTATTAGTTTATTAAATGTTATAAATATAATAAATTACTCCCGCCTCCGTAGCAAGTATGATGCTTCAATCTTTCATAACCTTCACTTTAGAACGCGCTGGTTTTTAGAAGGTAATGAAAATAAATAAGCAAGGAACAGGCAGGTTGCTATAGTCAAAACAAACATTGTTGCAAAGGCGTTGATTGCAGGGGTTGCTCCGATCTTTACGTTTGAAAATATAAGAATTGGGAGAGTTGTGGAACTTGGGCCTGTAAGAAAGCTCGCAATAACTAAATCATCCAGCGACATTGTGAAGGCTAGTAACCAACCAACCAAAATTGATTTTCCTATTGCCGGGATTTTTATTTTTAAAAATATAATAAATGGTCTTGCGCCAAGATTCATCGCAGCTTCTTCTAATGAGATATCAAGCGTTGACAATTTTGCTCTGACTGCGATATAGACATAAGCTATGGTCGCTGTAATATGTCCGATTATAACTGTCGCTATACCCCTTTCTTTTGGAAATCCCAATACGGCTTCGAGAAATACGAAAAACATCAAAAGTGAAAACCCTACAATTATTTCAGGCATAAAAACCGGCATTAATATGATATTAGACAAAAATCTTTTTGTAGGGAATGGTTGAGTTTTGGCTGTAGACATAGCCGTCAAGACCCCAAGAAGCACGGCGCCAGTAGCTGAAATGACCGCCACCTTCAAACTAGTGAATGCCGCGAGAAGCAAATCCTCATCTTCGAAAACGGCAAAAAACCATTTCAAAGAAAAACTTGTCCAGATTCCGGGAATTTCAGACGCGCTAAATGAATTAATGACAATAAACATGATAGGTAAATACAAAAAAATATTACCCAATAAAAGAGAAATAATTGCCATTTTTGATGTTTTTGCAATATGACTCATTATAGCCTCCTCATTTGTATATGTTCATTTTTAGTTGACTCCAAACTCGATTAGCTATTCTATCAAATTCCAAGTCTTTCTCTGTTTGACTTGGAGGTTCCAGTCTAAGTGTCTTTAAAACTTTCGGATCAGTTGGGCATATTTGATCATATTGTTTTATTATTGGATTGAAATACTTTACAGCTTCAGGGATATTCACTACGATTCCAGAATGATTTGTTATTTTTGCTGCGACTTCTGGTTGAAGTAAATAATTTAAAAATTTATATGCATTTTTCTTATGAGGGGCTTTTTTAAGAATGCCGACGCAATCTATCCACAAATTTCCAGATTCTTTTGGAATGAAGTATTTCACGTTTTTACCAACGCTTGGTGCGGCTTTTATTGCTCTAAAAGCATTGTCAGATGGGCCAATAGCAATACAAACTTCGCCAGATAACAAATCATTTATTAATGTTGTCGATGAAAATTTTGTAATATATTGCCTAACACCTTTTAAATAATTAGCCAGAGTTTTCAGAGTTTTCAAATTTTTAATTTTATCCTTTATTTGCAAATAGTGTTTTAATTGAGGCAACACATCAGTATATTCTTCCGGGAAACTTACACCATATTTTGTTAACTTTTTCACTTTATTTGCGTCAAACAATATACTATATGAATCAATTTTCTCATTAGGAAATTCACGATCCACGCAATTGCTTTCATATGCAACGCCGATCGTTCCCCAAAAAATAGGAATCAAATAATCTGTATCTCCACCAGACTTTCTAAATTCTTCTGTTAATATTCCTTCGATATTTTTTAAGTTTGGTAAAAACCTTCTATCTAATTTTAAATAAACTCCCATAGAATGTTGCCGCGCTGCATATGGTGTGTATGAGGGAAACACAATATCGTACCCGCTGTTTGTTGCCAACAACTTGGCTTCTAATGAATCGTTGGTGTCATACACATCGTAAATAATTTTCAGACCTGTTTCTCTTTCAAAATCATTGAAAATTTCTCTCGGAATAATGCCATACCATCCATAAACGTTAATTGTTTTATTAGCATCAATCGAAACATTATTAAATGAAATCGTTAAAAATACCGCAATAGCAAGACAAATTCCTAATAAAATCAATCTTCTTATGGACATTTATTTTCTCTTTCCATTTGCCAAACATTGCAGAAACTTTTCAAATATATAAGCTATTGCGCTAATTAAAGCAATACAAAAGAAAGTATAACATATACAATTTTTGTTAACTAAATTGAAAAAATAAGATTTTGTAAAATCAAACTGCTGAGAAAATGGTATAGTAAATGAGTTAGAAATTAGTTTAAATATCTGCCTAGAAGACATTAAGAAGACGACAATTGCCGCAATAAAATTTAAATAACTTCTCTTTATGTTATAACTTAATCTAACCCCAATAAACGCACCAAGCCCAGCACCGACAAAAAGAATTAAGACGAATGCAAGATCACAACAATAGCCGGATTGGGCATAGACCAAAGAAGTAATTGCAGTTATAACATATCCAGACAAAGCTGTGGTTCCATGAACAACGGGGCTTATTCGCCCTATGAGGTAAGTTATTATTGGCGCCATGAATAGATTATTACCACCTCCTAAAGAGGCAACAATCAAGCCAGCGAGAAAACCAATAAAAATAGGAATAAGTATGCTCATTTCTGTTCGTGATCTAACAAAAACTTTATGAAAAGGAAGATATAACATCCATCGCCTCATCATAACAGTCGAGATATGTTTCGTATGCTTATTGTCTTTCCATTCACTTATGCTTTGATATAACATTATGAATCCGAAAATAATAAGGATAGCTGCATAAATATAAATAAATTTTGTTAAAACAGCATTGGATCCAGATGAGTATTTTAGTAAAAACCATTCATAAGCTGCTCCAATTCCTCCTCCTAATAGGATATACGCTGCAAGATGAAAATCTACATCTCTTTTTCGTTTATATGAAAGAAAATTAGTTAAATTTGTGCCAACTGCATGACAGAGCTGGCTAGAGACGGCTATTAATGGCGGAACACCTAATTCCATCAAAACAGGAGTTATAATAACGCCACAACCAACTCCTAAAAATCCTGAAATAAATCCACCAACAAGACCTGTCGAAAAAATCAAAAAAGGATCATAGTATAGTCCAATGACTGGGAAAAACAATCTTAACATTGTTATTGCCTTTATTATTTTGGACTTAACTAATGAAATATTATCAAGAAAATTTTGTTTAATACAGTGAAAATTTAAAATTCAAATAAAAAATCAATATGAATAGAAATATCTTAGTTTTGTAAACTTTTTTGAAATTTTTTCATAAACAAATGTTTGAATGTGTGTGGGATTCTGATAGCATTTTAAATATAGAGTTACAATTAAAGTGGGGCAGGAAAGTGAGATTATTAATTGTAGAAGATGAATTAGGAATAGCTAAGCGAATCGAATCAGCTTGTACTTCGGAGGGATTCATTTGTCATATGGCAGAATCAGGAAGCGAAGCTCTTGAAATGTTGAAAGTTTATGACTATGGGGCTATAATCCTGGATCTGATATTGTCTGATGGTATAGATGGATTCGAAGTTTTATCGCGTATCAGAGCAATAAAAAATACAACTCCTATTATCGTTTTATCGGGCTTAAATGCAACAGACGACAAAGTCAAATGTTTAACAATGGGCGCCGATGATTATATAACAAAACCCTTCAGCAAGACCGAATTGAAAGCAAGAATTTATGCAATAATAAGAAGAACATCGGGGCATTCATCTTCGGTTATAACGATTGGACCTTTGGAAATTAATGTTAGGCAAAGATGTGTTCGTATTTTTGGTAATGATATGAATTTAACTAGCAAAGAGTATGCCATTTTGGAACTCTTAGCTATCAAAAAAGGATCTGTCTTAGCCAAAGAGACTTTTTTAAATCATATATACGGAGGAATGGATGAGCCCGAACTTAAAATAGTGGATGTTTTCATATGTAAGCTTAGAAGAAAAATAGCAGAAATGTCCGGAGGGATGAATTTTATTGAAACCATATGGGGAAGGGGATATACTTTGCGAGACTGTTGCGAAGATGAAAATACTTCAGCAGATAAAGTTGATAAGCTAAAGGTAGGGTAATGAGCGAGCTATTTATATATACTTTATTTATATTTATTATAATTATTTTATTTTTATCAATATTTACAGTTGATCAGCAAAGTTGTGCTATAATAGAAAGATTGGGAAAATTCAAACGTATCTCTCGCCCTGGATTAAATTTTAAAATTCCATTTATCGAAACTCAAAGCGGCATACTGTCTCTTCGAATATGCCAATTGGAAGTCGAAGTTGAAACGAAAACGAAAGATAATGTTTTTATAACGTTGATCGTTGCGGTTCAATACAGAGTATTAGAATCTAAAATATACGAAGCGTTTTACATGCTTCAATCTCCTGTCAATCAAATTAAGGCGTTTGTGTTTGATCTCGTCAGGGCTCAAGTTCCGCTAATCGACCTTGATGATGTATTTTCGAGAAAAGACGACATAGCCGATGCGGTCAGATTAGAGCTGAGGGAACCTATGAAAGATTTCGGATATGAAATTATAAAAGCGCTAGTTACAGATATAAATCCGGATGCTAATGTTAAAGCCGCTATGAATGAAATAAATACAGCTCAGAGATTGCGAGTAGCCGCCGCCGAACGCGGAGAAGCCGAGAAAATTCTAAAAGTAAAACAAGCGGAAGCCGAAGCCGAATCCTGCATCTTACACGGGAAAGGAGTTGCTGGGCAACGCCAAGCTATAATCGAAGGCCTAAGCCAATCCGTCGACGAGTTTGTCAAACAAACTGGATCAAATGCAGCTAGCGTTATGGATATGGTCTTGTTAATACAATATATAGATACGCTAAAAGAAATCGGCGCAAACTCTAAATCAAATATAGTATTTGTTCCACATTCTCCTGGAAATCTTTCCAGTATTAGTGAACACATACGAGAAAGCATTTTGTCGAGTGAGATATTGAAAAAGACGTAAGGATATTATAACAAACATTTGAGCCCAATAAAAGCAGTCGCTTTTCGAGCACAACTACAATGAAAATCCTTAGTGTCACAAATACATACTACCGCAAACACTTATCCATGTTGCCATCATATTCTAGACCTAATGTATCTTAACTATAATTCTAAAACCCGGAGTTATACTTGATGCAAATCTACGATTTTCATAATATTCCTTTGATTTATTCTCTTGTAAAGTTACACATAGAATAATTAGCAATGTAGTAACTATAGAAACTGAATAAAGAGGTTTATAGAGCACGTAAAAAACTAGTATTATTATGTGTCCCCGGGGCGTGATTATCCGAAGTTTCTTCGGACAAAATTTTAGATTTTGCGATAAATCTCTGATTTATCATAATCACGCCTTCGTGGTGCCTGAAAATACTTCTATATTCAAGCACACCAATTACATCCGAGTAATAATTACTCGAATAGACTTTTCTCGAAACATGCAGAATAGAATAATGAGTATAGACAGGTGTATACGATAAATATAATACACCTAAGAGTATGATTGTTTTGATGTGGTGGGACTGAGAACTATCTACTG
>JAIRKP010000102.1 GCA_031260085.1 Holosporales bacterium
CTTCTAGCTTAACGTCTGGTTTTAGTATGTGCCTGCAAAAGCTATTCCGTTATCAATGCTGCTAAGAATAAGTTGGACTAGATCAGTTGCTTTTAAATCACACTTTACTGAATAAAAAAGAGTTGCTAAAATAAACCATCAGGCAAAAATGGTCATATAGCTCAGAGGTAGAGCACTACGTTGACATCGTAGGGGTCACAGGTTCGATCCCTGTTGTGACCACCATTTCTCGTAGTTTTATCGTGAGAAAATTTTTACTCCTTATACTTATTATTGTTTCTTATCTTTTATTTGATTTGTTAAAAATTAGTCATAACGCTGATCATTCTTTATTTTATGTTAAAAACACTAGTCTATACGAAACTGTAAGAAAAGATGGATCGTTTGGAAGTTCCATAATCTTTTTTATCATAGATCACATAGAGGCTATAAAAAATAAAATCCAAACTGGAGAATATGCAATACATTATGGCGATTCAGCGTTTTCACTATTAGATTCCATGCTTTCCAGATCTGTCGTAATAAGAAAGTTAACCATTCCTGAAGGATATACTGTTCAGATGATAGTGGAACTTTTGAATAAAAATCCGCTGTTATGTGGAGATATAAAAACAATCCCTAATGAAGCCTCGCTTTTCCCTAGTACTTATTTTTATAAATTTGGAGATTCAAGAGAATCATTAATTATAAAAATGCAAACAGAAATGGAAAAGATAATAAAAAAGTTACAGCAAAAAAATCTAACTAATTTAACAATTGAGCAAATTATTATCTTGGCTTCTATTATAGAAAAAGAAACAGGAGTCAATTCAGAACGAAAAATAATTTCTTCTGTATTTCATAATAGATTATCAAAAAATATGAGATTGCAAAGCGACCCGACTGTTATATACGCTCTCTCCAATGGCTATGGTAAAATAGAAAACAAATTAACACGAAAAGATTTGCGGTATCAATCTCCATTTAATACTTATAGGTCTTCTGGCCTGCCGCCAACTGCGATTTGTTGTCCAGGCAAAGCATCGCTAGAAGCCGCAATAGCCCCTGCTGATACAGACTTTTTATACTTTGTTGCTGATAAAAACCAAGAATCTCACCTGTTTTCAAAAGATTATAACGAACACAAAAAAAATATCGAAAATATAAAAACTAAACATTAGACTTATTTTCCATAATTATTTGTATTGTCAGACGGGTACACTCTGCTTCTTCTTGGAGTCACAGAAAAGCAGAATCTTTTCTAGCAACTTACCCCAATAAATTTACTCTGAACAGTAACGGGTGCACTTCGCTATAGTTTATCTAAAATTTAAAAATCGATTTTTCGAGAGATCTAAATTATTTATAACATTTGAAATGTTAAAATTTTCAGTAGTTATTGCTGCTGAGGCTAAAGCTGATAACAAATACGTTCCATCATCCGAAGTGTAACTTAATTCTTTCAATTTCTTGACTACATCCACTAAATTGTTTGGAGTTTTTAGAATTATCCGCAGAACTCCAAGCAGAGTAAGCATTTCCCTCGTTATTTGCATTATAGAATACGGATCTTTCACAATTATCTTTTCCAAAAGAGAAGAAGTAGCATAAAAAGATTCAAATATTTGTGTGGTAACCTGGAGAAACTTCAGTATTTCGGTATAATTTTCGATATCTCGAGCCGCTTTCAATTTTGTTTTCTTATCATCAGAATTTAATTTATCTTGCAGCTTGGCGCATAACTTTTCGAGTTTAGAGCAAAATGATTCTATTTTATCAGATATTTTCACCTTATACCCATCTTTTATGCCAATTAAACTTTTCGCATTTGCTAATGCAAGTTTGAAAACTTCTTGTTTTTGGGCTTCGTCTTCTTGCCTAAGATATTGTTCAATATTAATTAAATATGCTTCCATTTTTTTAGAAAATTCAGACGTTGGAGGCTCTGAATCATTAAACCTTATTTGACTACGCAACTGAATTCGGTTGCTATCTCTTGTGTTCCTTTTTAAAGAATTTATAAACGAATCGAATACCTCTCCGTTAACTTGTTTAGGAAAATTGCTGCAAAAATGAGACACAATCCTAGACACCGGATAAACATTCCCGCAAGATGTTGATATCAGATTCTTTATAATTATATGCTGCGCAATCTTTGCAATGCTCTGTGTTGAGGCGTATATAATCGCTGTTTCGTCATCTGGTCTCTCTATTATGATCGCATTTCCATATTTTTTTGTATCCGCACTCACAAATTCCAAAAATGTTTCTATTTCTTTTAAAATAGAAACAAATTCTAATGGAGACTTTCTTACGATTTGCGAAACTCGCTCAGGGGTTAGGTTTGTAAAAACATTATATGTTGCGAAAATAAACTTTATAAATTGTTTATCGTAATTGCTTACTGAATCATCTTCATTCAATTCAGGTACATTGTTATATTTTAGAATAATCTTCTTAACGCCTAATTTTTCGTCCAAATAAATATTCTTTAAGTAATTTATGATGTTCATTACGAGCTTTGATAAATTATCGACAGATTCGAGAGAAAGTCTTTTCTTAGATTCTGTTTTGGCAATGTTGGAATATTCTTTCAATGCTGACTGAAAAGAATCAATATTAGCGTTAGAAATAAACGAAAAGCTAAAAAACATAATAACGCAGATTTTGTATAAAATTTTCATAGAAACTCGATCTTAATATATTATTAACTAGATTGTTGCATAATTTCATAAAACAATGCTATATCAAGATTTAGAAAATTTTCGAAGCTTTCTATTATGATCCTTTTGTTCTCTAAAAAACACATTAATCGTTATGCTGTTCATAGAAAAATCTTTTTTTAAGCGATTGATTATAAATCTTTCATGATCAACTCTTATTTTGCTTTTGTTTGAAACAAATATAATAAATGTTGGAGGCGTTGTCTTTATTTGGGTTATGTATTTCAATTTAAATTTAGCCGATCCACTTTGAAGGAGATCAGTTGCGTTCAATTCCAATAGCCAATTATTTAAATCCGAAGTTTTAATTTTTTCTTTTTGTATTTCGTATACTGCAAAAGCCATCTTCAACATTTTCACGACATTAGTTCCATCCAAAGCAGATATAAATAAAAATGGAACATCTTTTAATTGCGATAAACTCTTAGAAAAATTTCTCTTTAAAAACTCTGGAGTATCATCTTTCCCATATGGAGCTTTGTCGTATTTATTAAAAGCTATTATTAAAACCTTGCCGTTTTTTATAATATTTGACGCTAATGTTAAATCTTGCTTTTCTATTTTCCCATTTTGCAAAGATGATGCATCAATAAGCAACACAACAATATCTGCATTTTTATAAGAGTTTACCGAGCTGGAGGCTGAAATTTTTTCAAGAACGTCATTAGCTCTTGACCTGCGCCGAAGGCCAGGAGTATCAATTATTTTTATTTTTCGATTTTCAAATTCAAAATAAGCCTCAGAGCTTTCTCGTGTTAAACCTGCGAAATCTGCTACTAATTGTTTCTCCTCACCAAGAATTCGATTGACAATCGTAGACTTGCCAACATTTGGGCGACCTATAAAGGTTAACTTTATCGTATTTTCATTATCCGCTATTTCATCATTTGTTTCGGTTATTAGTGGGAAAATCGTTTCATACAGACTGTCTATACCAATAGAGTGCTCTGCTGATATTGAGATCACATCACCAAAACCAAATTCAACAGCCTCTATATACATTAGTTGGGATACTTTCTTTTCACTTTTATTTACAACTACAATTATTGTTTTTCCAGTTTTTCGAAGGATATTTGCGATTTCGCGGTCGTATTCAGTTATTCCAAGAACGCCATCTATAACAAATAGAATAATATTTGCTGAGTCTATAACTTCTTTTACTTTTGTCGAAATAGCCTGCATTAGCTCAGGATTCTGATCACACTCAGCATAATCAAACATCCCAGGCGTATCGATCAAAGAAACTTTCTTCCCCCAGATTTCTGCATCACCTTCTTTGGAATCTCTTGTCACTCCGTTTCGATCAAAAACCAAAGCGCTCCTTTTCCCTAGAATTCTGTTAAATAATGTTGATTTCCCAACGTTTGTTCGACCAATCAGAGCTATTCTAAATTTATCCGACTGCATAAAGTTCTGCGTAGTCTGTTATGAAATACATTATCTTATTAACTATCATTGGAGTTCTCACAAACAAAAGTCTGTCTACAACTTCGGAAGAAATAGTTTTACCTGTCGAAATATCGAAGGTTGCTTTATGACCATGATCGCTGAAAATGACTAGCTTCCCATTTATCATAAGCGGCCCTGTCCAAATAGCTTCTTTCCCTTTTTTCTCATTAAATTCATCTGTAATATTAGTTTGCCATTTAATAGCGCCATCATTTAAGGATAAACAAACTAATTTGTTATCACTAGTTAAAACAAATATCCAATTATTATTTATTATAGGAGTATGTATCGTTCCCAAATCCTGCTCCCAAACTCGTATGCCGGAAGTTGCATCAAGCAAAATCATTTTAGATTCTGACGTTGCTATTAAAACATAATTTTTATAAACCACAGGAGAAGCCGCTATATGCGAAATGACGAATCCACTTTCCGAAACATTCGACGAGAATAAAACCTCAGACCAATTATCAGAACCTGAAGAAAGCGAAAAAGAAGCAACATCTCCTGAAGAGTATGCGCAAATTACATCATTGCCATAAACTGCCGGAGTACCAAATTTAGCCATTGTTGTTTGTTCATTATTTATAGTGTTTGACCAAATAATAGTTCCATTTTTCGCATCTATTGCTAAAGTTTGATTATCAATAGTTGTGATTATTATCCTATCGTTAACAAAAAGAGGTGATCCTTTTAACGGATATTTTAAGTCTTTATTCCAGATTTCTTTTTGAGTTTTAGAATTTATAGCGATAAGGTGACCCGTGTTTGTTGAAATAAAGATAACTCCGTTTGCAGCTGTCAATCCTCCCGAAAATTCGGCTTCGTCAGGTTGAGGGGCTATCTCTTTTTTCCAAATTATTCTGCCATCTTTTGCGGAAACGCAATTTAAAATGCCCAAAGCATCAACTGCGTAAATTTTCCCATCGATATAAATTGGATCAGAATGTATGGATTCTCTTCCTATTTTAGTCTTCCAAATAGTTTTTGGAGTTGCTAACATTTTATGATTGATGTCACTATGTTGTTTATTCCCAGCTACGTCTACGCAAGAATCAATAGAGCTAGGCGGTGTGGCATTGATTTTCAGAGATGCAATGGTTTTATTTATATTTTTGTTTATTGTTGTAAAAATTTCTTCCCTTTTCCCTGGAAGAATTTCTTTTTTCTCACAAGCTGAAATTAAAACAATGGCTCCAAACAACAATAACAAAGTATAATTTCGCATGCCTCTCTCCATAATTAGCTCAGTGAATTTAATAAAATTTTAGCTCTATCTTCCATGCCAGGGGGGACTCCTGATGTTTTTGCTATTGATTCCAAAGTTTGCTTTGCCAGGTCATTTTTTCCAGACTTTATATAGCAAAAAGCTAACGACTCCTTCGCCACAAGCGGCCACGATCCATTCACGTATTTCTCGGCTAGTTCTTTTATAAAATTATCAATCGAGGCTATTATTTCGCTCGGAGGCTTCAAATCTATGAAAGAATTGACATAAAGTATATAAGCAAGCTCTTTTAAGATAATATTGGCGTTCTTATTTTCAAATATCGATTTATACTGATCAAGACAGAAAAGATCGTTTCTCTCTCTCAAAATTGCAGCATATTCAAGCTTCGCCAAAACAGCATAATCTGTTTTAGAAATATTTGTCATTTCTCTTATTTGAGAAATATAACTTGATGCATTGCCAGACATTATGGCGCTTTGTATAGTCGAAAATTTATTGGAAATAGCTTCTCTTTCCGAGCCATCCTGTGTTCGCCAAGTGTTATAAACAGCAACAGAAATAATAACGGCAGCAACAAAGCTACTCACGAACTTTCCGTATTTTTTCCAAAGCAACTGCCAGTTTTCGCTACGGATTTCTTCTTCAATACTCTCCGTAAAAGCGTCAGCCCCTCCCTGCCCGCACGCTGGCCTTCCGCAGTTACAATTCTCTTTCTCGTCTACCATGTTTCAAAATCAAATGCCAATTTAGCTTAATATCTTAATATATTGTACACCATCCCGCCAATAAACCAAATACTTTCATTTTTATATTGAACATCTATAAAATAAATCTTGCAATTTCTTAAAATTTATGATTAACTCTAGACTGAAGTAGTTTTTTCAGGTGTTGTTTTATGATTACAACAAATAAGCGTATTGTAGCAATGTCTTTGTGTGCCATGTTTTTAATCGGCGCTATAGAAGCAAGCACAGATACAGACCCGATCCGAATTGATATAGGAGGTAGCCAAAGTAACCCGATGTACACTGTACAATGGCCAAATAAAACTGAGCATTTCGGAAATGGTGCCATTTCGTTCACGTCCGCTTCTATAGTTCAGGACTTCCCGTGGGTCGTTTATAATAGAGATAGTTATTTCTACAACTTATTTAGTCAGACTGTGATATCCGAATATAAAGAGAATCCCTCCAATCCAAATGAAGTCATCCACCAAGCTTACGATGCTTGTAGTAAAGAATTTACCGACTTTGTTTTAATATCTCAAACATTGGGTGACTCCAGACGAATATACTGTGACATACATGCACTAGTTGATAAAGGGGACGGTTCCAAAATCCCTAGTGTTATGGAAGTTTTCATTAGAAATTATATCGAGATCCCACCCGATATCCAATCAAGATTAAATTCTAGACACGAGATTCGATTCTTAGCTGGCGTTTTAAGTTACTTCTCTGATCAGTATGATAACGCAAGCATCAATCTGTTTCACAGACTCGTCACTGGATCTGATTTAAATAAAGAGGAAGCTATAGCTAGAATTAAAGATACTCATACAGAAGAAGCCCATTGGTTTATAGAAGGTTTAGTGCGCGAAACCCCCATACTCGACCCTGAGGATTAAATCATGAATATAAATCCATTCAACTCGATAGTAAGACTAAAACTAGCCTTACTCGTCATAAGTCCTTCCACCCTCCTTGCAGCAGGAGACCCCACCCTAGGCATCTACATCTCCAAAGCTCAAGAGCCGCTCAGAGCTCTCGTAGTTAAAGAGACGCCAGATTCAAAAAAAACTTTTTCCTAGCGGGTAACCGCATATTTATCAGTGGATATATAACACCACATTCAGACATCTACCATGACACCCTGAAAACGCTAGCATTGTCTGGAGCAATGACTATACCTCAAGCAGCCATTGTCAGGGCTTATTATTTTGGCCGAAACAACTGTGAACTCAGACCATCAGAACTTATTGGTGCATTAACAGCATATTGGCAAGCTCTACATGCATACTTTGCTTTCTTCGGGCTCGAATTAGGACCCATTCCTTCCGATCCACCAACCGACACGGTTCTAGCTGAAATTGAACATGCACGCAAGTCAGCGGACCCCTCTTATTCTTTGGCACACACGGCACCCCAGGCAATATTTCTGGATGCATACCCACAAGGAGTCAGACCAATACAGGCAGCAGTCATTTCTACAAACTTGAGTTTTGTTTCCAGGGAAGCAATGTGCCAAGCATGCGAGAACAAATACGCTCAAGTAGCTAACAACAGCCGCAATTACACAATCACAGTCCAATACTACGGACGAGCCCGAACGGATGCAGGAACATGCGGTAATTTACAAAAACAAAAAATAACAGTATCTCCAAACCCCCGCGTACGTCGGCCTCCGCCTGCTTAAACAAAAGCAGGCACAGTACCCAGCCCCTTGTCGAGGGGCTTTTGTTGTGGTATTATTAATGATGATTTGGTTTATTGAATGTGCTTTTTAATATGCTAGACGATAAAGATAGGTCTACAGATGATATTAAGATTAATGAAGAAGATCAAAAGCTAGATGAAGAGCTGGCCTCTTATAAAGCGAAGGTTGCTGAGCTGGAAGAAAAAGTTCTGAGATTGCTGGCGGATAATCAAAATATGCGAAAAATTTGCGACAGGGAAAAAGCTGATATCTCTAAATTTTGTATTTCTGATTTCGCTAAAAACATATTAATTATCCGCGATAATTTAACTTTAGCCCTCTCTAATTGCTCCAATGATGATCCGATTATTAAAGGGATTCAATTAACATTATCCGAATTGAATCGGGTTTTGGAATCTTATGGCATTAAATTAATTGAGGCTTTAGGAGCTGCATTTGATCCTAATTACCACCAAGCTCTTTTAGAAATAGAAGATGAGAAAAAACAACCGGGGATAGTTGTTCAAGTTATGCAAGATGGCTTTACAATATATGATAGATTACTTCGTCCTGCTTTGGTTGGAGTATCTAAAAAATGCAACTAAAATTATCTAATACCTTATCAGGAAAGAAAGAAATTTTTGTTCCAATAGATGAGAACAACATTCGTATGTATGTCTGTGGGCCAACTGTTTATGACAGAGCACACCTCGGCAACGCCAGGCCTGTTGTTGTTTTTGATATACTATATCGTGTTTTGAAATTGCTTTATAATAAAGTTCTGTATGTTCGAAATATAACTGATATAGATGATAAAATATACAATGCAGCTAAATCTAAAAATATTGATATTCAAGAATTGACAGAAGAAAATATTAAATTTTTTCATGATGATATCTCAAAATTAAACGTTCTGGATGTCGATATAGAGCCAAGAGCAACTGAGCATATTCCGGATATGATACAATTTATAGAAAAATTGATTGAAAATAATAATGCTTACTTATCCAATAATCATGTTTATTTTGATATTTCTTCATTTGAAAATTATGGAAAATTTTCTAAAAAGAATTTAAATGAATTAAAAGAAGGTGCCAGAATCAAAGTTGCTGAAATTAAAAAGAACCAAATGGATTTTGTTCTTTGGAAGCCAGTTGATAAAAATTTCGATTTCGGATGGGAAAGCCCTTGGGGAAAAGGTCGCCCTGGATGGCATATCGAATGTTCTGCTATGTCGGATAAATATCTTGGAGAAATTTTTGATATTCATGGCGGAGGGATTGACTTAATCTTTCCGCATCATGAAAATGAAATTGCTCAATCTTGTTCTATAAAGAAAATGCAAACGATGGCTAATTATTGGGTTCACAATGGGCATTTAACCTTAAATAGTATAAAAATGTCAAAATCGGGTGGCAATTCTTTCACTGTTAATGAGTTTTTAGAAAAGTTTGATGGAGAAGTTTTAAAATTAGCTTTTTTAACAACGCATTATGCATCTCCTTTAAATTTTTCTTTAGGAATGCTAGCTCAAGCAAAAAATATACTAGATAGATGGTACAACGCTATAAAAGATCTAAAATTAGATAAATTTTCGACAATATCGCAAGATGTTTTGGACGCAATTTTAGATGATCTAAATACACCTAAAGCAATATCTATACTTTCCAAAATGGTGGATAATATAAACAAAGGCCAAATAGCAGAGGCTCCCGCATTAGTTGGAACATGCCGCAGAGTCTTGGGTATTTTAATGAAAGATCCTGTGGATTGGTTCCGAAATGTTGATTTGCAAAAAGAGGAATGGATAAAAGAAAAAATAAATCAACGAGCTATTGCAAAAGATAATAAAAACTATCAATTGGCTGACGATATCAGAAATGAATTGTTGCGTGCCGAAATTGTTATTGAGGATACAGCGAATGGAACTATTTGGAAAAATAAATTCTAAAAACGTGCTTCTCCTTTTAATATCTGTCTGTGGCATAGGGTTAATATCAAAAAAAATTCCAGGAACTGTTGCATCAGTGTTTTCAACTCTTTTCGCTATTCTTTTCATTGGGCATAGCAAATTGCTGTTAGTTTTACTAACTTTATTATTCATAGCTGGGATGGCGATGTGTCACTATTTTATAGTAATTAAAAAATTCGATACTAACAAAGACCCCAAATACATAGTTATAGATGAAGTCTGCGGGATATTATTTGGTGCGTATTTATTAAATCTATTTAATTGCGCTTCAATTTTAGCATTAATTGCTAACTTTGCTATATTTAGATTTTTCGACATATTGAAACCATTTCCTATAAAAAACATCGAAAATTTAATGAAACAAAACAGCAATACAATTGCTTTTGGAATAATGTTCGATGATATATTGGCGTCGGTTTTTGCGACTGCTCTGCAAATATCAATTTTAAAAATGTTAAGTCTGTAGTAAAATTTTCTAGTTTTTGTATCATTTAATACTGCGCAAATGAATAAAATAAGAATGTTAAATGATGAAATAATAAATCAAATAGCGGCTGGCGAAATAATCGAAAGACCTAGCTCTGCATTGAAAGAAATTATCGAAAATTCGATTGATGCTTCGGCACGAAACATCGATGTTTTTTTGAAAAATTCTGGAAAATCGAAGATTATAGTCGAAGATGACGGCGAGGGACTCTCTAAAGAAGATTTGCAGATGTGTATTAAACGACACGCCACTTCGAAGCTTGAGGATGTTAATCTGTTCAATATCAAAAGTTATGGCTTTAGAGGCGAGGCGCTCCCATCAATTGCTGCGGTCAGCGATTTTTCTATAGAATCCAAAGGGTTTGGCATATCCGTAAAATTTTCTGAAGAATCAGAGATTTATCCATCTCCCGTTCAAGGAACGAAAGTCTGCGTTGAGAATTTGTTTTCATTTTTCCCGGTTAGATTAAAATTTTTAAAATCCGATTCTTCTGAGTTTTTAAGTTGTCTAAACATTGTCGAAAATTTTGTTCTAGCACGGCCAAATATAAATTTTTCATTATCAACTGCCGAGAAGACGATTTTATCATCCCGTAATAGCTCTATAGAAGAAAGAATATCTAAAATATTTGGCAAAGAAGTATTTAAAAATGCACTGTATTTTGAGGAAAGTGATAATAAAATTCGAGTATATGGATATTTATTCCATCCACTCGAAAACAGATATTCGCAAAATTTTCAGAGAATATTTGTAAATAATCGATATGTTAAAGATAAAATAGTTTCAGCCGCGATAAAAAACGCATATAGAGATCTTATTCCTTTGGGGCGGTATGCAATTGCTTTGATTTTCATTGAAATCGATCCACTTTATGTAGATGTGAATATTTCACCAACAAAATCAGAGGTGCGTTTTAGGAATTCTTCGGAAATACAGCAATTTTTAACGAATATCATCTCAAATAATTTAAAAAAATTTGATAAAGTTGCTATAAATTTTGATATTCCTGCTTTCTTGGAAGAGAAAAAATCTGAAAAAGTTATAGATTTTTTTGAAAACAAAACAGCTTTTAATAAAAGTAATTTTAATAAATTTGCGATGCCTGAGCTCTCTGAGAACTTAGCAAACCCAAGCGTTATCGATAATTCCAATTTAGCTATAGCACCGCAAATTTTTGACCAACCGATTCCTGCGTTTGGAACCGCAGTTTGTCAAATTTTCAACTCATATATTATTGCTGAAAAAGATGATGAATTAATAATTATCGATCAGCATGCCGTTCATGAAAAAATAAAACAGACCGAATTATTAAAAAGAATCAATCCAAACAACAAGCAATATTTACTACGCCCAGAAATTATAGACCTCACCACCAAACAGCTGCATCCCGCGACAGAGATGCTCCCGATTTTGCGAGACTGTGGATTTTCGATTGAATTTATTAATGACTCTTTAATAATGTCTGCAATACCCACAATTTTAAATAATATTGAAGCAAAAAATTTTGTGATTGATATTTTATCATCAAACGAGCTATTGACAGATAATATCTCAACAATTGATATTATAAAAAAGAAAATAGCAGATAAAGCATGCCACAATAGCATTCGATTCGGCCGAAAATTGTCTATTCCAGAGATGAACGAAATCATCAAGCAAATGGAAGAAACTGAATCTATCAACCAATGCAATCATCATAGGCCTTCATTTATCGTAATTTCTAAACCCCAGCTCGAAAAAATGTTTGAACGCACTTAATAGAATTTCCTCGAATCTTATCCCTGCTATCTCCAATATTCCGGAAAAGACTAAGCTTTACAGGAATTCGATTATTATACATTCCCTTTTGATTATAAGACTTCTTTCGGAAATAGCTTCTTGCGTTTTCTAAATAAAACGCAAGAGATCTACTCAAGCAAAGGCTCTATGTCACAAAAAGCTGATTCTAATAATTTTTTGTTACATATTAGACTTCGATTGAAGTATATTGCTGGACAATCAATTGATTTTCAGCCCCCTCGACATACAATTATAGATCTATAGTGTAATTTCTATTCTATGCTGGGAAAAATGTTTGAGCACTCTTAACATCATCTAATATCGCTGACCCCATTGCTGCTGCTGTGGTAGGCTATAGCTTTGCGGAATTGGAGAAATCGGCGGCTGTTGTGGCATCGGTTGCCATTGCTGCGCCTGCTGGTGCTGCTGTGAATTATAGCCGCCAGGTTGTGTTCCCCGTGGAGGCAGACTATTGGGATTGATCCTACATCCAGCAGGGGCTATTTGTGAGTTCGGATGCACAACTATTGTCTCTGGACTAGGCCTCAATTCTGAAGAGTTATTTTTATTATGCGCCAGCTGGTGTGAAGTCTGTTTTAAATTATGTCCAACCAATTTCAAACTTTCATTAAGTGCACCTGTTTTACTATCGTTATCTGTCGTTTTTGATAAGTCGCCCGCAGAATTTGATAAATTATTCACGAGATTGCCAGAGCTTTTAGACAATTTACTAACTACTGAACCTATCGAATCAATTGCACTGGACAATTTACCCCCGAAGCCCCCAGCTGCGTTCGTAGCCGCGCTAACCGCCTTAGCAGGAACAGCCGCAGGAATGCCCGCATTTGCGATATCAATCATAAAAACAAAAGATAACAGAACTACTAAATTCGTTAGCATATCACCCTCATATCATTCATCATCTTTATCAAGACTACGCCGCAGACTCAACAGCAGAAGCTACTTCAGGCGGTAGTTTTTCTTTCGCAGCGCTTGCAAGGTCTTGAGCTTTATCTTGAACAGAGCTTACAACATCAGCAGCTTGCCCAGCGGCATCGTCAAGAACACTGCTCGCCTTTTCTTGTGCAGCCTGGGCCGCTTCCTGAGCTTTTTTCATCGCAGCTTTTTCTGCGGCTTTCTTTGCCGCTTGAGCTTTTTTCATCGCAGCTTCTTCTGTGGCTTGTTTTGCCGCTTGAGCTTGTTGCGCGGCAGCGGCTTTTGCGGCTTTCTTTGCCGCTTGAGCTTGTTTCTCAGCAAAAGCCTTCGCAGCGTCGGCTAACTCCTGAGCTTTCATCTTAGCTGCTTCTATAGATTCTCCCGCAAATCCTCCGTATGAAGAATTCGCTATACAAATCATCATAAATAATAACAAATATTTGAACATATCGTCCTCCTTAATTAAACTTATTCGCTAGCTACTGGCAAAGCGTCTTCTGCCGAAGCAGCATCGCTTGGCAAAAGCTCAGGAGCTTGTTCCTCAACAGGAGCCATAGCTGCAACTACTGCAGGATCTGACATTATATCAATCTCTGGGTCGGCAGGAACAGGATTGGTTACCGCTGAATCTACGCTCTCAATTTGGTCATTTGCCTCTAGCACTGGTAGATTTTCTACAATATCTGGCTCTGAAACAACTGCCTCTGGCTCAAGCTCGGGGGAAAGATTTGGAATAGAAATCTCAGAATCTGGCTTTAAAGACAGATTAGGCACAGGTCTTGCCCGCTTAGGCATCCTCTTAACCTTCGCACTCTTAACCTTCGCAATTTGTTCATACACCACACCGGTTCCTTCAAGCTCACGAGGGGAACTCGGATTTTGCTGATTCCAAATCTCGGTTGCCTTCAACAATTGCTCTTCGAGGGACTTAACGCCATCGCGAGAGATGTTTGTATCAGATACGTCAACACTACATAATGCTCCGGCTCCAACTGTTTCTAGAAGAGTATTAATTTTAGCAATCGAGACGTCGCTTATATTTGTTCCACGTAATATAATGGCATAAATATTTTGAAACGAATCAATAATATCAAAAAGCTCATCACCAAGACTTTTATTATAAGCTAGATTTAAAACTATAGTAAACTCCCCATTTTTCGCTTGCTCTAATAATAAAGATATAACCTCAGGGGTGGCATTAGATTTAGTTAGATCTATGCTCATAATTTTGGAATGAGTTCCGAAACCATTTGTTTCTTTGAATTTGGCTATATATGCTTGAATCGCAGCCCAGCCATTCTGCGAAAAATCTGAAGTATAACCTAAATCCAAAATTCCGCATTTATTGTTTAAAGATTTGTCGAGTGCCTCTTGACAGCTTCTGACCGGACTCTCCTGCACTTTAAATCGGTTGAAAACAGACCTGTTTCCCTTCGATTTCTTCCCCCTTCTTGGTTTCAACTTTACTCGTTGAACGCCACCTTTAGGTTGATCAGCCGCTACTGGCAAATCACCGACCTGGGGCGAATCATCCAATACTGCCGGATCGCCAATGGTAGGCAAATCAGTCGTTATTGTTAACTTACCGACCTGAGACAGATCATCATTCACCCCTGGGATTGCATCTGGAATAAGGACAGGCTCTTCCGGAAGAGAAGCGATTTCAGCTGGTTCTACTGAGCTTTCGGCACTGGCATGAACAGAACATATAGACACAACTCCAACGAGTATTAAAAATATATAGTTCATATTTATACGCCTCCCGCGAACTATTTTTATTCTTATACTGTTATTATAATGCATCTTAATTAAGAAATAGTTAAATCTATAAAAATTTATGACGAAT
>JAIRKP010000117.1 GCA_031260085.1 Holosporales bacterium
TTCTCTTGACAGCCGACGCGTAATGTGATGAAAGCTTACAAGAGGTGAAAACCTTTTAGAAACATTATTGACAAGGATAACATATGAACAGATTGAAAGTTATGATTACAGGCGCGGCGCTAGCCGCAGCGAGCGGAGGAGCATGGGGAATACAACTAAAGCCAGAGTTGGATGCTGCATCCGGATGTTACATTTGGAGAGCGCTTAAGGCAGAGGCAGGTCCTGGGATTTTTTTCCCGGCAGAGGCACCCTATATCACAGGAAAGGTCCCTGTTTTTTCAATGGAAGATACTCCGTTATTTTTGCTGCGTTTCGATCCCTCAATACGGGCAGATGAAAATAATCCTGATGTGCGTAAACAACGCGGGATTTATAATCCCGCAAAAATAGGAGAAGTATTTGGGGGGGGTCTCAGTTTATCAGGAAAGAATGTCGTGGTGCATGTGGTCATGCAACCTTTTCCTGAACATATGGAAGACGGTTTATACCTACGGCTAGATTTAGCATGCATTCCTTCTGGGAATTCCTCCGAAGTACTCAAAACTTTATCCTTCGGCATCACAAAAATCATGCGTGATGGCGCTGTAGACGCAGACACTAAAGCCGCTATTATTGCCCAAAGAAACAATCAACAAATAACGTTTGCACCAAATTCATTAGGACAACAGATTGATGTTCTTAAGCTTGACGGTGTAAATGTATCAGCAAATTGTAAACATCTCTCATTTTGGTCTTATATCGCATCTGAATCTAATATATTTATTACGTACCATTGGCTGATTAACCGAGAGGATACTATGAGACTAAGAGTGATTCATCGCCTTGCTTTCTTTGCAAAAGAATATCAAGGAAGTGCATATGATTCTTGGAGTTCAATCTACGCCAGTGATGCGCTTTGGAAAGCCAATTATGAGGCCGTTTGCAGATCTCTCAAGAAAGCACCCATTGCCGATATTGCAAGTGCCGAAAACAAAAAAAGAGCATATGGTATCCTCGTAGCAGATCCTGGAGTTGCTGGATTTGCGAAGGAGTTAAACACTCAAGGGCACGTGGGTATTCTTCGCTTTATGTGGCGATTGAAGGATGATTTTTCTTATGCAGCAGCAAGCTCACGAGACCGAGGCAACTTTTTTCACAAGCATTCCCATGCTCCGGGGTTTGCTTTTCTTTATAACAATTAACTTTACGCCAATTAATAAAAAACAGAAGCCTCTTACGAGGTTTCTATTTTTATATTTTCGGGCTCAACAAGTCTTTGCAAAATTTGCTATGGGAATTTGCTAAGTTTTTCTGATATTTATTGCCGTAGGTATATAGTTTATACCAACATTTATGCGCAAAACCAAGATTCCCTGTTCGTTCAGCATTTTCAGCATACTCCATCAACAGTTTGCGATCAAAATCATCCGGCATCCTGGGCTTATCAAGATCACAAATCGATTGATAAACGCGTTCACAACAATTGCCATCGCGAAAGGGAAATGTTTCTTTCATTCGTTTAAGATATTGTAGCTCTGGCCGACAGTTTCTCTTCAATAACTTCTCAAGTTCGTTCAAAAGATCCTCTTCTGTCATCACCACTGGCCCAAAGCCATCACGATGGTAATCAAAATAACCTATCTGAGATGAAGCGCTTGCAACACCATCCTTGTAGTAGTGATCTCTATCAAACTGATAATAAATAATAGGCTTTTCTATATAAGCCATCTCAAAAAAAACTGAAGAATAATCAGTAATTAATAGATCATTTTCAATAAAAACATCTTGAATACTCTTATCAAAACATGTTTCTTGAATAATGTAATGCGGTAGATTCCATTGCTTTAAATAACGGGCTATATTAGCATGAGGGAAAAATACAACACGATACTGAAAACAATCTATTATATTTTTCAATTTATCAGAGGAGAGAAATCTCTTCCAAGTAACAGCAAAGTAAGAGCCATAAAACGATTCCTCCGTCGCGAGGATATCAAGTCGCCATGTTGGCATAATCACAATCGAATTTTGAATTTTTTTCACATGAGAATTTTTCTTCAAAAGCAGGGCGTCATGCCTAGGAAATCCAAGCATTTGGACTTGAAAAGGGAAAAACGAATAAACACTGTCTGGTTTTCTCATTGCATAAGCCCCCTCTAGGGTACAACTCAAAATCATATTTATTTTCTTTTCATTAAGCCAAGCAGATATATCATCTCTATTCTGACCATGCTGCAAGAACACAAAATCTTTAAATTTTAAATAATCCAGTCCACAAAATTGTGTGATATATATATCGATATGAGATGATATAATTTTCGAAGTTCTCATGAGAGCATTTTTATATGCTATCCCTCCAAATGGTATTAAATTAAATCCGTCCTTTCGTAAACGTTTCCAATGAGGCGATGTCTTTGCTAAAACAAACTTGATATTCTTTTTTAGCTGACGTGTACAAAGGTAGCGATACAAATGTTCTGCATTATCATCTGCTTGTATATGGCGATCCATCAGTAGCCAAAAATCTCCACTATGAGTTCTACATTGTTGCTTCTCTATCTCAGAAATATAATCTCTAATAAAAAAGAGTTTACTATGTTTTTTCTTAAAAAAAACATCACCAAAAATACAATCTATCCCGCAGATTTTAGCGCAAATAATTTGCGACTTTTCTTGATAAGAAATAACCACTCTCATCTCGAACCCCCAAATATGCCCCCAACACTTTAATGGTGTTTTTTTACAGAAACGCGGAATGACCTCCTTATAGTCGACGAAAAAGCGAAATTGATCATTGGTTTTGATATAAGCCGCTAATACAATCTCCCGCTTTCGTAAATTTATTTCCTTAAAATAAAGAATTGGATTGCATCCGATTTCCTCATCCTTACCTAAGGCAAGTATTCTTACTTTATCAAACATCCAGAAATTCGCAACATTGAAATTTACAATACTACACGAATCAACATAAGACAACGCTTCACGAACTAGAGTTAAACTTTGATCGTAAACATCTTGCTCAAAATAATTTATTCTTTTCTCTCCGGCACGAAAATACCATAGAAAATTATAAATAATGACGTAATCTAAAAATTGATAATAATCTCGATGTGTAAGAGATTCCCGTTGCTTTAAAATGTCTATGCATTGTAGAGGAAAATTCCAAAAGTAATCTAAAGATTGTCGGCTATAGTTGAGTAATGATGTGGCATTTTTTCTTTTTCTATAAAAATAAGACGCCTTAGGAGAAAGAACCCCGTAGTCTGCGGCATCAGATAGAAGGATCATTTGAGCTGCAAACTTCCCATCCTCAAAATGATGGTCTGAGCCTAATGGAAACAGCACCTTTCGGCATCTAATCTTAAAGAGAAGATAAAATGCCGAAATCGAAGACATTATGTTTTTTATAGATCTAGTATTAACTCGCCCTATTGGCTCACTAAATCTGAATTCTGTAGAATGAGTGCGATAACAATGGGATATTTCATGAAAAACATATATTCTAGCAGAAATATACGTAATACGTGCCACGGTGTCGGCCGTTAAAACCGCCTGCTCCACGTGCCATAAATAATTCCGATTCACGAAATCATCCGGATCGAGGAAGGTTATAAAATCGGCATCGATGTTTTCCAGAACATACTTAAGGCCGGTATTTCTCGTGGTCGAGACACCCTGGTTCTCGTCGTGTTTCAGATAAATGATATTTTTAGGATAACGCTTTTGCCATTTTTTTATAATGGCAGCTGTATTATCCGTCGAGGCATCATCGGTGACGACGAGGCAAATGGATTTTTTGAAGTTAACGCTTTGCCAAATAATGCTCCTGAAGTAATCCTCAATGTAGGGCCCGACATTATAAGCAGCCGTAGAAACGACATATTTATATCTCAATTTTTTATTATGGGGATACAAAAAACCAAAACGCAAATACCAAAA
>JAIRKP010000001.1 GCA_031260085.1 Holosporales bacterium
GGAGGAGAACGAAGTGATCCTTGACAGACTATAGGCGCGAGTATGGTATAATGATTTATACCATACTCGCGCTCCAGTAGAGTGATAAAAATGCGGCTTTTAAACAACTACGCCTAGTACACATACCTCCTAGTAGCTTGCAAAATATTTTGAGCAATTGGAGCGGCAGTGCGAGCTCCGCCACCGCCGTGTTCGACTATAACGGCTACTGAATATTTCGGTTCATCAGCAGGGGCGTATCCAACGAAAACTGCATGCTCTTTTTTCCAATAATCATCTGAAACTGTTTGCCCCAACTTCCTTTGTGCTTCGGTTATTCTGCAGACTTGGCTGCTGCCTGTTTTCCCAGCCATTTCAAAATCGGGATCTTCTATTGCAGATCGGCGGGCTGTTCCATAGCCTGAATTTACAACATCATATAAGCCTTCTAATATGATTTCAATGTGGCTTTCTTTATACTTCAATTTTTCAGGATTAATTTTAGCCTTGATTTGGTGTAAATAAGGCGTTATCGGATTCAATCCATTGACAAGAATGGACATCATTCGGGCGAGCTGAATCGGAGTTGTCAATACAAATCCTTGTCCTATAGACATATTAAACGTGTCACCTTTGGTCCATTTTTGCTTTTTGTTTTCTTTTTTCCATTTTTTTGTTGGAATCAACCCCATTTTTTCATTTGGTAAATCTATGCCTGTTTTAGTACCCAAACCAAAATCGCGAGCAGTTGCCGCTATTTTATCAGGCGACAGCAATTTAGCTACGTTATAAAAATACACATCACAAGATTGGGCCAATGCTTCCTGTAAGTTCATTGATCCATGACCGCCATATTTATTTTTCCAACAATGAAATTTATGTCTTCCGAGTTCGCAAAATCCAGAACAATGAAATCTTGTGTGTTCTGTGATGACTCCTTCATGTAAACCCGTCAGCCCTGTTACTATTTTAAAGACTGAACCTGGCGCATATAACCCACTGATAATTTTATTTATCATAGGCTTGTAAGGATTATCATAATATTCTTTTAACGCCTTAGAACTAACTTTTTTTGTAAATAAATTTGAGTCAAACCCAGGGTATGACACAAAAGCTAAAACAGCTCCTGTGTTAACATCCATAACAACGCAAGCCGAACTTTCATGCTCTGACAATATGTTATATACTTCTACCTGTAAGTCTAAATTTATCGTAAGGTTAATATTCTGGCCAGGTATACTTTCAATATTATCAATAGCTCGAACAAATTGTCGTCTGGAATTTACTTCTATTTGTTCTATTCCTGACTTTCCAAATAATAAATCGTCATATTCTTTTTCAATACATGTTTTCCCAATTTTTGCAATCGGAAGAGATAAAGCCGTGTTTTCAGAATTTTCAATATCTTCTTTGGTTGGGGAGCCTATATATCCTATTACATGAGAAAATTGCTTTGGATATAAGTAATAACGAGTTTGAACTTTTTCTATTACAATCCCTGGAATTTTCGATGCTAAAATATAATACCCAGCCAAGTCGTCCCACGTTAGATCCTCTTGCATTAAGACAAATCTGTTGTTTCGGTTAATTAAATTAGGTAAGGTTTTTAAATTATCTATAATTTTATCGTCTAATTTTTTTTCTTTTATTAAGGTCTCAATAACAGTTGATTTATTATCAGCCAGAATGTCGATCAAATCTAAAATTGCAGTATAAGAAAATTTATTATTTGCTAAAACTTTGTTTTTGCTATCAAGAATTTTCCCTCTTGCAGGCAATATTTGATTTACAATTATTCTATTTCTATCAGATAATAATTTATAATGACTTGATCTAAAAATCTGTAAAAAACTCAATCTTGAAACAATCGATATAAAAAAACACAATTTAATCCCCGAAAAGATGAATGCACGCCTCGTGAAAAGCCTTTTGTCATCTTTCAGTTTTGACATTTTTAGTCGCTTATTTTAAGCAAATCTAAAGGCGATTTAGCATATCGGTAAGTAGACTTCTTCGCCTTGCTAGATCTCTAAGACTTGCCTTAGTGGATGATTTTCGACCACGCTTATTCTTAGATTTTTTGGACTTAGATCCCTTAGATTTTTTGCCTTCGTCAGCTTTTTCTTTTTTAGGAGTTTCATCTATTATAGTGTCTTCTTCATCTTTTGGCTCTTCTAAAGCCTTATCAGCAGACCGATCATCCCAAATAGCTAAAAAATTCATTAACACTTCCGTGCTACCAAAGTTAAGCTTTTCAGCGCCATTTTCTCCTACTACGCGATACTGTTCTTTCCCTTTCTTCACAGCAACAAGAACAGGAAGTCCTTCGATATCGACCCTTGATAAAGTCGCGATGTCCCCCAACACAGCAACCTCAACTCCGTCTTTTAAACTTATTCCGTAAGAAGAAATTTTATTTTCAGCCATATTAAATTCATCTAAAGTTGGGTCCTTCCACTTTCTTAATTTATCAATCGCCGGAATATTAACAAAAGTTATATGCACTCCATACTTTCTTAAAGGTTCAACATTTTTTGCAAACACTTTCAAAAAATTATCGCAATGAGGACACCAATCTCCAAAAAACACCACCACTGCTTTTTTTAATTTATCTTGGCTTATATTTTTTTTGACTAACTTTTGGTCTCGCTGATAAAAAACAGTAACTATAACCTCGCTTCCTTGTCTTGTATAGAATTGCAAAAATTCATTGTTCTCTTCCTTTTTTTGAACCGGAGCCTTAGCTAAGGCGTTTAGATCAGTGGTCCCGCCGCCTCCTTGACTATTCAATTGAGATTGACCGTCAGAGCCCTGTCCACTCTGATTTCCCCAATTTTGCTGAGGAGGCATAGAACCAGCCTGCGCTTGAAAAACGGGATATTGTTGTTGGTCTGCTAAGATCGTTGAAGATAGCAAGATAACGCTAATAAAATATTTAAAAACACACACAAAAATTCCCCCGAGGAACTGGCGCGCCCAGAAAGATTCGAACTCTCAGCCTTCAGATCCGTAGTCTGACGCTCTATCCAATTGAGCTATGGGCGCAATTTCATGTATAGATTTTAGCATAATAAAAAATATTCTTTCAATAAATTTAACGAATATTAAAAATTGACAATCTCTGACGGGGCGCGAGTTATGTTCAGAAACCCAAATGGCAGCAAACAATTCTTATTATACTTCTTTATCAACCGTTAAAATTACAGAAATCATACACGGTATTTTATGAAGTAGCGCAGGAATACTTAATACTTTAGCTTTGTATTTTCATAAACTTGATGTTACAGATATACGAAATCTATCGGGAAAGCATTGTTTAAACAGAGAGAACCTCTGGACTCAGGATAAGAGACATAAGAGGAAATTTAATGGTATTAAGAAGGGGCATTTATCTATACTTTGAAGGAATGTTAATGGAGGCAATCATGAAAGCCCTGCTTCTTCAATGG
>JAIRKP010000040.1 GCA_031260085.1 Holosporales bacterium
CTCAAATTCACTTTAGAAAGAAGGCTAGTATACCATACTCCCTCCCAGGAGGGCCTCTCAGCTAAAGCCGAGAGGGCCATTTAGATACTTAATAAATATCTATGTAATTAACGCAACATATCTCTTTTATCAAATTCTTATATCTGTTAGCTATCTCATTTAGTACAGAATATTACATAATATTGTACTATATTATAGCTCAAAGGCGAGGGCTTTTACACTATCCCACGTTATGGAAGTAAATCCTTACATAAGATTGCTGAGGAGTTTAGCGGTGTAGTCAACGAGCGTTATTGCTTTACTATATTTCATTCTTGTTGGGCCTATGATGCCTATGGCGCCGACTAGCTTTTTATCTGAATTCTTATATGGAGAGACTATCATTGAACAATCGAGCATTTCGAACATTCTGGTTTCAGACCCTATGAATATTTGAATTCCATGGCCTTTTATCGATTCATCTAAGATGTGTTTTAATGTTCTTTTTTCGTCTAATTGTTTTAATAAAAACTCTAATTCTTTTATTTCATTTGATTTTGATATTAGATTTACTTGGCCTTTGACTATAAGTCTTGCTGTGTCTTCTATGGTGTCTAACCCATTAGCTACGAGTTCTTTTGCAAGCGAATCGATATCGTCTTTCTCAAAGTCTACTTCTTCTTGAATAAAATCACGAATTTTCTTTAAATCCATGCCTGGCAATTTTTCATTTATGTAATTTCTTGCTTGCTCTAAAATAGAAGTAGTTATAGCTTGTGGAACGTTTATTAGTCTATTTTCGACAACACCATTTTCATTCACTATTATTACTATTGCTTTCCCAGGATGCAGTAAAACAAAATCGATATGCTTTATAGATGAATTTATTGTTGGAGCCAGAATTAAACTGACACAATTTGAAAGTTCTGATAAAATCTTAGTTGCATGCTCCAAAATTGATTCAACACTTTTACAAGTAGAATTCTTATTAATTTCTAACAACGCCTCTTTTTCTATTTCTGAAATACTTGCAGTTTCAATTAAGGCATTTATAAAAAATCGCCAGCCTTTTTCAGTGGGCTTTCTGCCTGATGACGAATGATCGGAACACAAAATACCAATCTCTTCAAGATCAGCCATAACATTTCGTATTGTCGCAGGCGAGAGAGGATTTCTTAAAGTTTTTGATAAATGCCTCGAGCCTACGGGCTCTCCTGTTTCAATATAAATATCTACTAATTTTTTAAATATATCTACATACCGTTTATTTTTCGAAATATCGGAATAATTCATAGTTTTGATCTAAAAATTAATCTCTATCTTGTATTTTATTGTATATGCATAATTTAGCTTACGCAATCTTTCTGTTCTTTTAGAAATCCCCCAACTCTAATGGTTTGGATATTACAGCATAACCCGTTGTTATCTATATCCATCACTACTCCGCAAACTGTTGTCTCGTTTGCTGCCGGAATCAGCTTTGCTCTGGCGTGAATTTTTTGTGTAAACCTTTTTATTGGGCCGTCTTCTTCCATTCCAATGACCGAATTGTAATCTCCGCACATGCCACAATCAGAAAGGTATCCTGTCCCCTTATCTAAAATTTGTAAATCAGCAGTTGGAACATGCGTATGGGTTCCAACAATCCCTGAAATTTTTCCATCTAAATATCTTGCCAAAGCGGTTTTTTCGGCAGTCATTTCAGCGTGAAAATCTATAAATATAACGTCAACATTTACACCCAGCTTATATGCGTTTAAAAATTCATATGCAGTAAAAAAAGGATCGTCATTTTGCTCCATGCCAATCCGCCCTATAAGATTTATTATCATGATCTTTTTTCCTGAGCTATGTTCAGTTATAAGATACCCCTGCCCCGGTGTACCTTTTGGATAATTTAATGGTCTTAGCAATCTCTTTTCTGTCTCAAAGATTTGCAAATCGTCTTTTTGATCAAATGTGTGATTTCCCATCGTTATAACACCAACGCCTATCGAAAATAACTCATCACATATCTTTTTAGTAATTCCAAACCCATGGGCAGCATTTTCACCGTTTACTATAATAAAATCAAAATGAAATTTTTCTCTATTGTTCGTTATATAATTTTTAACAGCTTCACGGCCGCTCTTCCCGACAATATCTCCCAAAAAGACTATTCTCATTATTGTATAATCTTTTCCAATTGATCATTATAAATTTCCATATGAGCTGTATTTTTCAACCTTTTCAAGTTTCTGCTAAACTCTTTTTCTATCTTTCTTGCAGAGATTAATTCAGAAGTTTCTTCTTCAGACGGAACGCCAGCATCTGGAAATTCTTCTTTTACAAGAAACAATAGATTTATTTTGTCTTCATCTTCCATAGATTGTAATATAGCCGGAACTTTGTTTGTTTTTGATCTTTCTATTAATTCCCTAATATATGCGTCTGGTTGTTCTATCTTTAATTCTTCGACGTCTATGTTGTATTTTTTGCATACAAATTTATATTTTTCTGCAGAATCAACTTTCAAAATAGAGTCTATTTTTTCGTCCACTTCTTTAGCGTCTTTTTGTGTGAAAAGTCCGCTTTTATATTGCATCGTAGATTTCAATATGTGATACTTCGCTAAAGAATGGCCCGCTTTATTAGGCTCAGCTTTATCGTAAACATATATAATTTTATAACCTGTTCTTGTTTCTATAATATCGCTAAACTCTCCGATCTTTAATGATCTGACAGCATTTTTAACGGGAGCTTCCAAACTTTCATCTCGAACCCAGCCTAAATCTCCAACTGTTCCCGTGTAGTGTCCTTGAGACATATTTTCTGAAAGCACCTGAAAACTAAAACCATCTTTTAATAATTTTAACGTTGCTTCTGCATTTTCGCGAACTAGTTTTTTAGTTTTGGGGTTGTCTACTCTAAAAAATATTTCATAAAGATGATATCTCGGATGCTTTATATCAGTGGCAATTTTTGCCCTCTCTTCCAATATCTCTTGTTTTGATACTCCTATATCTTCGCCAATGATTTCCACAATAAAAGATAAAAGCATTCTAGATTCAATATTTTTCCTAAATATCTCCATATTTATGCCAAGTTTCTCAAACTTCTGAGCTAAATCATCTACAGTCATTTTGTTATTCTCAGCTATTTTATTTATTCTTTCGTCTACATCCTCTTTTTTTATTTTTAATTTATAAGATCGGGCATATTGTTGATGTAGTCTTGAATCCATCATCAAATAGACAATAGATTTAATCATTAATTTAGCGATTACTTTATCATATTTTTTACCCGATGAGAAAAAAACAAATTTTATAGCATTGATAACATCTATGTTGGTTATTACTTCTGAATTTACTTTCGCTACGATAAAAAACCTTCGTTCTGGTGATATATAAACTTTCTCAACTGGGCACAAATTTTTATTTTTATCTGCCAAAAACGTTTGTTTAGCTTGAGAAATAATCTTCAACGCAGAGAGAGCTTGAGAAGTTTTTTTATTATTCTCTTCATCATCTCGATCGAATTTGTATAGCTCCGATTCAGTCACGGGGGTTCCCAACGCAGATATATCTATATCATTAGTTTTGGAGTAAGTTTTATCTAAACATAGCAATATAAAAAAGATAAGAATATAAAGAAAATTCATACTACATCAGAATATAAAACCGATACCTTGAATCTTATCATATAAATGATTCAATACCAAGCTAAAGCTTTACTCCACCCGTGGCGGGGGAGTGGGTTTAATTATTATAAAACACACGCGCCCTCACTCAGTCAATGATAAAAAAGTTATCCACCCTGACAAACAATATATATT
>JAIRKP010000077.1 GCA_031260085.1 Holosporales bacterium
ATTATAGAATTAATAGAGAAAGAATTGAGAAATAAAATGAAAAATTTAAAAAATAACAGAGAAATACAAAACGTTAACATAAACAATTCGACAGATATGATTGAAGATATTGTTAAAAATACATAAATAATAATGCCGTAGCGTAAAAAAACCATGTTAATGATTAACTTAATTGATTATCCTGCGTGGTCGCCATAACAGCAGCTGCTTTTATGGCAAAATCTAAGAGACCTAATATCGAACCGGCAACTATAGAGCAAGGAGTATCAGGGGTTCCGAAAAGCGAAGCTTTTCGTACAAAAAAGATATCTGTTATAACCAGTCATAATCTGCTTCTATGCTCCTATGTCTTATTGCTATGCCATGTTGAAGTAAACAGATGAGCTGCATAGTCTGTCAAGGAGGAGAACGAAGTGATCCTTGACAGACTATGGGCGAGAGTATGGTATAATCATTATACCATACTCTCGCCCCGTGTTCCTGAAAAGCTTTGTCTTTTCAGGCACTCTATATAAATCTATTTGAATAATGCTCAAAAGACTTTGTCTAATATACTCTAAAGAGCTTATCTCTCTTTTATCTTATTATTGAGAATTTCTTTTCAAATTTGTTATCTTTAAGGCTGATCAGCATATCGAAAAGTATTGCTTGGTTTTCATTGTTGACTTTTACATCGACTATTTCTATATTCGTTATTCTGGGTTCACTTGCTAAGATTGCTTTTTGACAATGTAGCTTGAAGTTCTCGAGCGACTCCGATGATATGTCTATAGACTGCAAATCTCGGATTCCGTATGCAAAAGGATTATCCAATAAGCCTCTCTCATATCTTAATTTTAATCTAGTTGAGATTATATTATCTATTTCGTCGAGAATAGAGCTTAGGAATTCCTGATCTGAATCGAAAAGTACGGATTTACTATTGAATTTTTCAAAAAGTGGCTTATCTTTATTATTCATCATGTTGTTTTATGTAACAATTTAAAATATTACTTGTGCTTGATAACCAAAACAATCCAGCTATTAATAGAAAGTTCCAAACAGTCGAGGAAACTCCGAAAATTCTTAAATTAACTTGATCACAATAAACAACATCAAATTGTGTTGTTTGCGGGATATCATTTAGAGATGGAAGCTTAGCAACACAGCTTTCTGGGCCCATCCACCAATGATTTTCTACTCCAAGATGATAAAAACTAAATATTAGCAAAATTAATATAACATAAAATAGAATCCATCTAATTATTGCGATATTATATATAAATAAAATGCAAGATAATAGTGCGATTGTAATATATGAAACTCTTGTCATTAAACATAATTGGCAAGGCTGTTTATTAAGAAATTTTTCTGCAAAAACAGATACAGAAATTGCGATAAGTGAGGTGATAAAAATAACAATATTCGTTCGCTTTATTTGAAAAAATTTCAACATTGTCAGCAGCTATTATCGCATACATACTGGACAATGTTACTATGATAAGCGAAAAAGGTAAACCGAAAACTTACATAATTTTCTGCAGCGGCATACATCAGTATTAAGAGTTCATACTATAATTAGTCGCCAATACTAAAGAGTTTTACTCAAATGGTATATATAAATCATAAATAAGCATCAGACAATTGTGGTTATTTTACCTCACTTCTAACATAATCACCCTATGCTCTATATAAACCGGAAAGGAGTCTATTTGTTAGCAAAATTTATCCTGATATAATATAAAAACCTGTTTGTGCCGAGAAAGCACTCACTTTTCATGCACGACTTAATTAATAATTTCTTCAATTAGGTGAGATAATGCAAAGTGTCGATTGGAAATGCCAAAACAAATTAGAAAAAGAGAATATGCTTTTGCTTCAATTAGAGCTACAAGGAATAACCAAAAAGGTAATTTTAGAAGCATTTTCAAGCATTGATAGAAAAGACTTTGTCCCACAACAATTTCGCCGCATGGCTTATCAAGATATGGAAACTCAAATAATAGGAACTGATAGAATATTGCTGAGACCATATATACTTGCTAAGATTGCTACATACGCTAATCAAAAGCAACTTAAAACAGCTTTAATTCTCGGAGATATAACGGGATATACCTCTTCTGTCTTTTCGTATATATTTGAATCTATAGTAGTTGGCTTTATAACAAACTCAGAATCAGAAGCTTTTCCTGAAAATATAGATAAAGTGCAAGATATAAAACTAATTGACGAATTACTGTTGGAAAAATCGCATTGGTTTGATTTTATTTTTTTTGATTCTGGTTATTATAAACTCGACACAATAAAAAAAGCACTAACTTTACTCTCTTCCTCGGGCGAAGTTATGTTCTTTATGAAAAATGCTTCCTGCGACTTTTCTCTTTCAAAATTTAAGCTTTCGAAAGTAAATATTAATAGCATGACAAATTTTGAAACAAAGACTATTCTTACGGAAAATATTTATATATCAGAGGACTTTATTTACTAAATTTGGGAGATCTATTTGCATACCCTCAAATCGTGCCGTTAATAGGTGTGCCCGAAAGTAGAATTATTTTCGGGCATCACAGGGGCGCTATTATGCTAAATCTCTGATTTAGAGCAAAATCTTAGATTTTGCCCGTCATTTGGTAAATCGAAGATTTACCAAACGAAATGTTCACTCTTAATAGATTTCATATCGAATTTTAAAGTATTAGAACGTACCGTCTGTCAAGGAGGAGAACGAAGTGATCCTTGACAGACTATATGCGCGAGTATGGTATAATTTATGATACCATACTCGCGCCCCGAGAGGGCAATACAAGCATTTGCTTTTTGCCATAAAGAAAAAGTGCTATAATTTTAGAGTTATTAATCAATGATTGTAAAAGCCATGTCGTGTTCTTCATCGTATATAAGATCTGAATTTTTAAAATATTTTGTGAAAATTGGACACGAGGTAGTTAAATCAAGTTCTCTTGTTCCAGACAATGATCCGACACTAATGTTTACTAACTCTGGAATGGTTCAATTCAAGGATGTTTTTACGGGTAAAAAAAATCTTCCTTATACAAAGGCGACAACAGCTCAAAAAAGCCTACGAGCTGGAGGCAAACATAATGATTTGGAAAATGTCGGCTATACAGTGAGACACCATACTTTTTTTGAGATGTTGGGTAATTTTTCTTTTGGTGATTATTTTAAAGAAGAAGCAATAAATTTTGCATGGGAGTTTGTTACTAAGAAGCTGGAATTACCAAAAGATCGACTTCTTGTGACAGTTCATTCGAGCGATGACGAAGCTGCTGCGTTCTGGAGAAAAATCGCAGGGCTTGAGGAATCGAAAATTATAAGAATACCAACAAGTGATAACTTCTGGACCATGGGAGATATCGGGCCTTGCGGGCCTTGTAGTGAAATTTTCTATGATCATGGAGACAGTGTTCCAGGTGGGCCTCCGGGATCTTCCGATGAAAATGGCGATAGATTTATCGAAATTTGGAACTTAGTCTTTATGCAATTTGAAACTACACCGGATGGCTCAAGAACTAACCTTCCAAAGCCTTCAATAGATACTGGAATGGGATTAGAGCGCATAGCTGCAATTTTGCAGGGAGTTCATAATACTTATGATATAGATCTGTTTCAGCATATAAAATCTGAAATAAAACATATATTAAATACAAATGATCGTAAATATACATCTCATTATAATGTAATAGCTGACCATATTAGGGCAATTTCATTTATGATCGCGGATGGAATAATTCCATCAAACGAAGGAAGGGGATATGTCGTTAGAAGAATAATCAGAAGAGCTCTGCGGCATGGCTATATGACGGGAATGAAAGAGCCGTTTTTATATAAGTTAACAGACTCTGTTAAGCAAGTTATGGGAGAGCATTATGCTGAACTTGTAAATTGCGAAAATATGATAAAACAAATCTTAAAAAGCGAAGAAGATAATTTTATGAGAACCATAGATAAAGGAATGCATATTTTACGCTCTGAGTTAGATGCATTAGGTTCTGCTACTATTTTCCCAACTGATGTTGCTTATAAATTGTATGACACCTTTGGGTTTCCATTTGATCTTACTCAAGATATCTTGCGGAATGAAAATAAAAAAGTAGATGAAATGGCATTTGAGAAAATTGTTTCAGAGCAAAAGGAATTATCTAAAAAAGCCTGGATTGGAACTGGGGATAATTTCACTGATAAGGTTTGGTATGAAATAAAAGAGAGCATAATGGAAGTGAAGTTTTTAAGAAATACAAATTCTCTCAAATCAGAAATACTATACATAGTGAAGGACTCTGAAATTGTTGATTCAATTTCTAAAGATGAAGAGATATTTATCGTTACAACGCAGACGCCATTTTACGCTGAATCCGGAGGACAAATTGGAGATAAAGGATATATAAAATCAGAATCTGGTATAGCAAAAGTTTTGAATACAATAACGATAGCTGGAGTTATAACGCATAAATGTGTCGTTGAAGCTGGCGTAATAAAATCAAATTCAATTGCAGTTTTAGAAATAGATATTGCCAAAAGAAGAGCTTGCTCGAAAAACCACACAGCCACTCATGTTTTGCAAAAAGCTTTAAAAATAGTCTTAGGAGATCATGTTGCTCAAAAAGGCTCTTTGGTTACAGATGAAAAGCTACGATTTGATTTTGTCCATAATGGAGCAATTAGTTCTCAAGATGTTGAGAAGATTGAGAGGATAATTTTAGATATGATCGATAGCGCTATGCAAGTATCAACTGAAATTATGAATATTGAAGACGCTAAGAAATCCGGAGCAGTGGCTTTATTTGGAGAAAGATATCCCAACGTAGTTCGGGTTGTCACAATTGGGGATGATTTTTCAAAAGAATTCTGTGGAGGAGAACATGTTGCCAATACCAGCCAAATAGGATGTTTCAAACTTTTATCAGTTTCTTCTATTGGTTCAGGAATAAAAAGAATAGAAGCGATAACCGGCCGTGCATTAAGAGAGTATTTTGAATCGGAAATTTTAGACAGAAATGAGAAAATCGCAAATCAAAATTCTATTATTAAAAATTTTGAAAAACAAATAGTCGATTTAAAAACAAACTCTGTTGTAAATGAAATTGTTATGTCAACAGAGAATATAGCGTTTGTAACCCTCAAATATTCAAAATTAACTGATGTTAATCAAAAAATTATATTGGGCTTAATCGACAAAGAGAAAGATAAAAATAAATGTATAGTTATAGGCAACATAAGCTCTAAAAATGATGGGCTTTTTATTTGCATTTATGTTGGAGAGAACTTGCTGTCTAAAATGACGGCTCTTGATATCTTGCATCAACTAAAAGTATCGTTTAATTTAGATATAAAATTAAGAGGGAAAGAGGAGCTAGTCCAATGCGGCGGCCTAAAAGGCTCCGATTTTGAAGAGTATATTCAATATATTAAAGAGGAAATAGGTAAGGCTGTAAAATGAAAATGCGCCTGCCAAAGCCGATGCTTTTATCCGAAGTTTCTTTGGGCAAAATCTTTGATTTATCATAAACTCCAATGTGGTATCTAAGCATATCCTTAATAATATGATTTTACTTCCACCCCATTGGAAAGGGTTAAAGCCCTCGCCTTTGAGGGGAACACTTTAGTATAGTGGAATTGATGTAGCGATAAGATTATTCAATAGATCTCTTTTCGAAACTAAATATCATCCCTCAATTAGTTGCCCATGCAAAGTGAGATCTTTGCACGGACCTCAGGTGGCGCGCTTATGCTAAATCTCTGATTTAGCGCAACATCGTAGATTTTGCCTGAATATTCTTCGGATAATCGCGCCCCCGTGGGAGTCTAAAAGATATTGCTTTTAGAGCCCAAGGCTGCTTATTATACTATTTACGATGACTGTAATAAAGAGATTCGAAAGAGATCTAATAAGTCTATTTTGCATTGTAAGCGTTATTTGGTACTCTCGGCTTTAGCCGAGA
>JAIRKP010000008.1 GCA_031260085.1 Holosporales bacterium
TCCTGGAGCTTCATCCACCAGTCCCAGCACTTAGGGAAGTCCTCCTAAGCTTTCTATTCCACATCAGGTTCTAGTATTGCACAAACCAGTCGCGCAACAGCTCCGTCACCTTACGGTGCGTTCATCTTTAAACTGCTGCCCTAGTAGCCAAAACGCGTTATCCTGCGTAATCACCCACCTCCTCTGTCTCCCCGGGGCGCGAGTATGGTATCATAATTATACCATACTCGCGCCATCAGTCTGTCAAGGATCACTGCGTTCTCCTCCTTGACAGACTAGATAATATAGTCGTTTCACTTAGCAACAACGGGAACAACATCTTAAGAAATTCTACCGTACCAATGTTTTCCCCTTAAAAACTATGTGGTTCTTAATTGAGACGGTTATTAAATTAAAGATAAGCTCCAAACACATCGCTGGAAAGGGCGGAATGAGAAATACATATTTTTTCATAATTAATGGATAGCCATCGTTTAGCGGTATTATAACCTTCGGTATACAAATCAATAATTGCCTGCCAATCCGAAGTAAAATTTTGGAAGAGATTGTTTGTTAAATCATACGATTCATTTCTTATTACATGCATATTAATTCGTTTAAGACTTCCATTTGTTATTTTTTTCTCATCAATTAATTTTGAAATAAAATAAATAGCTCGCATTTCTCGCAAAAGGTGGGAATTATAGTTTATTTCCATTATTCTGTTTTTAATATCTTCAAACTCCGTCGGAATAGAGGGACAACGCGTCTTGGATAATTGGATAACTATTATATCTTTTGATGGAACGCCGTTTATTAACGGATTTATCGCTGGATTAGCCACCATTCCGCCATCCCAATAGTGCTCTGAGTTTATCTCAACTGAATGAAAAACATATGGTAGACAGAATGAAGCCATCAAAACATCCGACGATATTTCTTCATTTGAAAATATTTTTATTTTTCCAGATTCTACATGGGTTGTACTAATGAATATTTTCTTTTCTTTTTCTTCATTAATTATATTATAATAAAAAAACGACTCGAGAAATTCCAAAAAAGGATTAATATTAAGAGGATTTTTATCATATGGACTAATCCCAGTCGAAAATGAACTCCAATTATCTGAAAAATTATAGTATTTAATAACTTGCTCAAGAGGATTTGTCGCAAGAGGAGCCATCTGTCTCAAAAGATTGTAAATCGAAATCCAATATTCTCTTAAAATGGAAGAAGCAACTTTATTTCCGCCTTGTATGAGACCTTGTATAAGAGCAGCCCCTGCGATGCCGCCAAGCCCTGTGCTCGAGATTCCCATTATCTCAAGCCTCCCATCTTGAAGGAGAAAATCTAAAACTCCCCATGCGAATGCGCTTTGGATTCCCCCTCCTTGAAGAGCTATCGAAACTTGTTTATTGTGCATATCTTTAGCAGCTCTCTTTAAGATCTCCATATTCCTATAATATCGCAGAATAGTTAAAATATAATTAAATAAATACAAATATTATTTTTTTGAATTTACGCATGAATATTATAGGTATTCGTAATTTTTTTTGGGGTGTCTGCAAAGTTATAATTTTGCAGACACCCCCGGGGACGCGATTATCCGAAGAAACTTTGGGCAAAATCTTCGATTTTGCGCTAAATCTAGGATTTAGCATAATCGCGCCCCCGGGCGCCATATTCAAGTCCCTTATGCGAAGCTGAGGCTATATTCAAAGTATAAAACGCAAATTTAGAAGCGATAACTTTTGTACCAACTCAATCTTAAGTCCCATCTGTGTTTTGTACTCCCGGCTACAACCAGGGAGGCATGCTTATATTGAGGTAATTCACAACAAATGGAAAATTTATATAAAATTTCATTGCAAAGAGTTAATTGTTTTGATATTATACTTTCTGGGGATGGACGATAAGTGCACATAAAATATAGACCTCCGTGAGTTAGTTGTCCATCCCTCTTTGGAGGCTTTTCATTATCTTGATATTCCTTTTATTTTGGAAGAAGTAAAGGAAGGACTTGAGATTTAATAGCAGCTTCAGTTTTCTTATCGAAGCTATTAACGGCGTATATTGTCTCTCTAACATCTCCTAATCCAGCTATATCCTTTTGGAGCTTATCTATTCGAGCATCAAGGTCCGCAACAGGAACACTGAGACCGCTAAACTCTTGCTCCGCAGCAAGGAGAGCATCTTGCTTAGCTTTTAAAGCCTCTTGTGCAGCCGTTAGTGCTGCCTTAGCATTATTTTTGGCGGTCCCTGCCCGAGCTGTATCAAATGTCTTTTGTGCGTTAGCAACTGCATCTGTGGCGGCTTGTACCTCCTTTTTTAATTGCTCAACTTTAGCCGCAGCGGTATCTAGCTTAGCTTTATTGTCTGACACAAATTTAGCTTTCGCCTCTTCTATTGCAGCTATTTGTTTAGTTAGCTCCTCATGTCTTACTAGCTTTGGCAAATCATCGCCGATATCTTCTTGTTTTGCTTTTTCTAATGCCTCTAAAGCTGCCAAAGCTTGCTTCATCTTTTCAACCTTCGCTAATCGTTCGCTACTTACTCTCTTTACCCCTTCTGGTAAAAATATTATAGCACCACTACCATCCTTTTCAAATTGAATAGGTAGAATAGGAGAAGTTTCATGTTGGTCGGCGGGGGGATTCACATCCACAGTTACAAAGCAAGGGCTGAAGCGTGGATTAGAACAGAGGTCTTTTACCCTGGCATAGAATCTATCTCTCTCTTCAGAATCCGTTAAAAGTTTAACATGTGCAATAGTTGGTGGATCTATAACCAATTTGCTAAGGCTTGAATTCAACACTTCAGCCGCAACCCCCTTCCCAGTGACAATCGATCTGACTAGGGCCGAAACATTATTATCAAGCACTAATTTAATTACTTCGCCAGTCAATTGAACAGCCACAATCATACTTTTGCCTTCAGATATAATAAACGGCAGGGTAACCTCGGGGTTCAAAACGGTCCGGACACTGTCTTCGTTGACAACATCTTCAGCCTTTACAGGTTGCCTGCCAGGTGCGGCATTTGGAGCCTCGCCTTGAGCCGGGGAAGCGGCTGGAGGAGGTGGAGCAGCTGCGGCTTCCGGGTCACTAGCCGAAAAGGCTGGATTAATGAGCAGCAATGTTGATATCAAAGCTGCGGATGATGATAATAAAATACGCATTATTTACCTCTTACTTTCTTCTTTATATTTTTGATTTTATTGAAAATTTATTAAAATTCTATTAACGTAGGGAATGTTTTTTATGAATTTAGCAATATTTTTAGAAGTTCGTGAGCTTCAGATGTTCCCGATTTTAGATCATTGATAATTGCTAATAGCGTTTTATTTTTCCAAGAAACAACCAGCTCGAGCATATAATGGCTCGGGCTGTGTTTTTCAATTTCTTGTAATTGCTGAGCTAATTGAGCTATTTGATCGTATATCTGCTCTCTAGTTGAAGAAGTCGGTATGTTGGCGTATTCTTTGTGATTTTTTATGAGATTGCCTGAGTTTTCTGGAATGTCTGTTATATATTGAGTTATAAATTTTTTTAATTTATTCACATTAGAAATCAATTTAGAAAATACAGTAACGGTGTCATTATTAAATAATTTCCTTAGATTTTTCTCCAGCTCATCTGTCTTATGCTTCAATCTATCTAGACATTCGATTATTGATTTTAAATAATCTTTGTCTAAAGATTTCATTATATTTTGAATCATTTCTAATGTTTTTATATTATTCTTTTCTATAGATTCTTGTATTTCTTTTGCTCTATCTGGAGCTCTTATTAAAATAGTCTTCATTTCAATTGCGTAGTCATAATTATATATACTGATACTAATTCCATTATTATTTACAAACGGAATTGAAATAGCACGTTTATTTATTGTTTCATATATCCAATCTAAAATCTTTAACTTTTGTTCATCATCAGATTCGTTATCCTCATTTTTGGGATAGCAATCTTTCCAATATATTTTTGTAAACTCATCTAAAATTTCAATACCCTTGCATATCCCCTCAAAACCATCCAACACAGCCAATGCTTCCATCAGCCATCCAACTATCTGCAAGTCTTTAGATTGATTAATAAGAGCGTCCACACACAACTGTTCGACAAGTTGCCATTCTGCTTTTTTTAATTCTCTTTCCCAAACGCCAAGGGATAAGCGGTCGTCTTCTTCATATTTTGCATTTTTTATATCATCATAAATTTGAGATAAAGACAAATCTTTTCCGCAAATGTCAGATGAATTCTCAATATTATTGAATAGATCACTAATAGAATAGTTTGCTCTATTCATAAAATTTGGCCTTTAAAAACTATTATTGGTTTAGTCTTAAGAAAAAGCATATTATTATTTATAATAACTTTTGATTCTCCGCCTTCATGGATAACTGTCATTTCACCTGTTAATCCTACCGAAAATGCTGCAGCTATTGCCCCGCTGCCACATGCTTTAGTTTGACCCGCGCCTCGTTCGAATGTTACTATTTTTATCACGTCAACCGAGAGTCGTTTTAGAAAGTGTAGATTATAATCAGGATATTTAAAATTTAATGTTTCGGCAAGAGTCGCTAAATTTATATTACTATCGAATTCATAAATTAAGTGGTTGTTGCCAGTATCTATTAACTTTATATTTTCGAATTCTGCTAAAACTTTTGGCATAGGGAATTTTATTGATACTATATTTTCATTTATAATTGATTCGTATTCATTATCTGAAATCAATAAAGAGAATTGGAATGACTGGGCATCTAAAAATCGGTGAACATAAAGAGCAGCAGCGCAGGCACCATTCCCACACATTTTTGCCGCTGAACCATCTTGATTAAAAAATTTTACATCATAGATATTGTGGGAAACATATTTAATCAAAATAAACTGGTCACAGCCAATTCCTAAATTTCTATCAGATAGTAGTTTTATCTTTGTTTCATCGATTTGATCCGCAGATATGACAAAATCGTTGCCATTCGTGTGTGCCTTAATAAATTGCATAACAGTCACATAAAAACGCAAAGAGAAAGATACTGAGACGCTATTTCTCCAATATCGATTATGTTATCATCGGATAATATTTCTATATCGAATTCTGTTAATTGCTTTTCATTTTCTTTCGCTTGTTTTTCTGTTAGAAATACTACATCAAATTTTTCATTTATTTTTAAATTCTCTTCTGAAGTTTTAATGACAAATTTCGTAACCAAGGCATTTATCTCAGCCATAAGAATGTAAGCTCCTATGATATCTAATTTATGCATAATAATATATTGTAATGACAAGTTTTTAATTTGATGCAACTCAAATCTCTTGGCTAATTGATTTAGCTCTTGCTCATTGGCGTATATTTTAAAATTTTTATCCAAAATATCTGAACTAATCTTTATAGGCCTCGAAAATTCAGGTTTGATATTTTTTTGAATATTATGCATAGATATGAATCCATTTGTCTGATCTATATCTACGATATAATGCTGTTGTTATAGTGATTACGGTGCATATAAGCAATATCCAAGTTGTTATAATATTCAAACGGCCGAGATAGTTCAAAATAACAACCGGAGTCGCTACTCCACTACAGAGGCCTATTGCAATTGTTACCATCGAATAATTCAGATCTCCTCCACCTTCTATGATTCCAGCTATGACCCAGCAACAGCCATCGAATAAGAAATATACCCAGACAAGTTTTAATACAGAAAGCGCAAGCTCAACTGTTTCTGGAGAAACTTCAAATTTTATAAATCTGTCTGTAATAAATTCAGGAAAAAAGAAAAAAATAAAAGACAAGCAAGAACATAAAATAACATGTATTTTGATTCCCGTTTTCAAAACGGATATCACCTTATATTTTTGTTTAGCTCCCAAAAGATTGGCCGTTATTGAGATAACTCCTTTTTCGAGCCCAGAAACAGCAAAAGCCAGCAACAAATTAACAGAAACTGCGATTGATTGAATCAACGCAATTTCTTTCCCAAGAGTTGCTAAGGAGTAATAAACGATGCTCCATGCCCCCAACTCAAAGATATGGCCCAATCCGCCAACAATGCTTAGCCTTAAATACTGCTTTAATTTTTGTATATTCAATTTACATATTGACGTTTTGTATTTATCTCTCATTTCTTTTCGAAGAAAAAAACTAAAAAGTAATGAAACATTAACGAACAAGGCAGTAACAGTCCCAATTGCGGCTCCTATGCTTCCTGTGTACCTATCTATTCCGAAACAACCAAAAACTAAAATAAGATCTACAGAAGCATTAACCAAATTTGCAACGATTGCAGCGATAGTAACCAATAGCCCTTTGCCTATTGCAATAAAGAAAGCCGATAGGGAGTAATAAATTCCAGAAATAGGCGTGAAGAACATAATCATTTGAAAAAACGGAATTCCATCGGTTTGAAGATTTTTAGGAATGCAATATGCTCCACCAAATTTAGAAATTGGAATTGAAATACAAAACAAAGTGAAAGAAAACCATATCATCTGCCAAATTGGGCCACTAACTAACTCATATTTCCCAGCTCCATTATAATTTCCAGCAAATGCCCCCGCTATCCCAGTTATAGACATAGCAGCACATTGAAGTGTGGAACACCATGCAGATGCAGAAGAAGCTCCCGTCATGGCGTCTATCGAATAATGAGATAAGATCAGTTGATCCATCACCAGCATGATGTGACTCGACAATGAAGAAATCATCATTGGTAAACAGATTTTAAACACATTCATAATTGTGATGTTTTTTAACAAATCTGCCCGCACCTTGCCTCGTTTTCAATATACATTACTACGAAAATCTAAACGAGAATAGCATAACAAAAATTATAAAACTATATAAATTTTGTTTATTTATAATTACTTATAATAATAATCTTGTAAATTCATTGGATCTTAGCCATGCAGATAAAACAGAACCTACAAGAGTACCCGTTGTTTAGAAGAAAGAAACTATGAATAATATCATTAATAGCAACTGATGGATATCCTGTATCTCCCCCTGTTTGTCAGGCTTTATCATAATCTTTTATTCGCAGCAAGAAGGTTGGAAATCATCTTTTGTAAAGAGTACAGATGCTTTTAGGTTCCTTACGCGAAACTGAAGCTATATATACCTTTGTCGAGTTATACACAATTTCAGTCTGTTACCTCTTGCTTTCAATTTGATGGTAGCGAAATGCCAAAAACCCAACACCTTAATCAATTGCCTCTATGGTTGTATCCATGCAGTGTCAAGCATGCTCCTTACCATGGCGCTACTCAAGAGCCTTTGCAGCTTGTTTCGCCAAAAGGAAAAATATGCCTTTAGCTAAAGCAATTAATATAAAATTATTACCCAGCTGAAAGCTATGCAATAATCCTAGCAAATGCATCGTGGTACAATTGAATTTTTTGCCTATCGGTGTATTACTTTAATATCACTAGTAGGATCATAATCACTAATATCTTCTTCATAAATAACAGCATCTATTATTGTTTTAGGGAAAGTATATCTATATCGCATCAAGTTCATTTTCTCGATATAATAGGCCTGCTGTTCCGAACGGTCTGCGAAATACCATGTCTGAGCCCTCGTATAGGTATGAGAAGAAATTATGCGCACTCCTTGCGTATTTCTTTGCTGCTGCTGACAACTCTGGATTTTGTTTTTCTAACAAATCAGGTTCTCCAGGTGTTTTAAGCGACAACATGAAGCATCTGCTTCTTCGGAACTAAGAAAAGCT
>JAIRKP010000063.1 GCA_031260085.1 Holosporales bacterium
TGGCACATATTGTTAGTGTTTGCTTAGCCAATTATGCCTATGCTTTTCGCGCCACTGATAAAGTTATGCTTTAGGCTTTCTGGTTGTATTAATATTGTTTGCTCAAAGGGATTTTCCACCTGGACGATAAGCTCTTGATACGAATCCAATTATTTGGTTAATTATTATAAGTTGAGATAAGCGATAAAAAATTATAAACTATTGGTGTTTTAGCGTTTTATTGGTTATCGTTATGGGCATTAGTTTGAGTCATTTGCTTATTGTCATGCTTATAGTTTTGATTCTTTTCGGAGCTGGTAAATTGCCTAAGGTTATGAACGATTTAGCAAAAGGTATTAAATCCTTTAAAGAAGGGTTACAAGATAATAACAATAAAGGAGAATAAAATGAATGAATTTACAGAGATTACTGTAGCTACTGGGCTTATAAAGCAAGTTGTTGCTCGTATTGAAAGTCTGGAAGAAAAGAAAACAGAAATCCAAACTGAAATTAAAGAAACTTTTGATGAAGCTAAAGCTCATGGGCTGGATGTTCAAATTTTAAAACAATTGATTAGGCTGCGTAAAAAGAAAAAAGAAGATATAGAAGAGCAAGAAGAATTATTAGAGATATACAAAAGAGCTCTGGAGCAATAATGAAAAACTTGCGTAATTTCTCAATAATAGCTCATATAGACCACGGGAAATCTACGCTAGCAGACAGGTTAATCGAAGCTTGTGGCGGGCTCGAAAAAAGAGAAATGAAAGACCAAGTTTTAGATTCTATGGACATAGAAAGAGAACGAGGAATTACTATCAAAGCTCAAACAGTTCGCCTGACATATAAAGCTCGAGATGGAGAGACTTATTATTTAAATTTAATGGATACTCCGGGACACGTTGATTTTGCATACGAGGTCAACAGATCGCTTAGTGCTTGCGAAGGATCTATTTTAATCGTAGACGCAACTCAAGGAGTTGAAGCTCAAACATTAGCAAATGCTTATCATGCAATTGATTGCAATCACGAAATAATTATAGTCTTGAACAAGATAGATCTCCCATCTGCAGATGTCGATTCTGTAAAAAAGCAAATAGAAGATGTCATAGGGCTTAATGCTGCAGAAGCAATATCTGTTTCTGCTAAAAATGGATTAGGAGTAACAGATGTTCTTGAATCAATTATAGCAAAACTTCCAGCCCCAAAAAGCTGTAATATTGTGGCCCTTTGCGCATTATTAGTAGATAGTTGGTATGATCAATATCTTGGAGTTGTCATTCTCATTCGAGTATTTGATGGTGAAATAACCTCAGGTATGAAGATAAAAATGATGGCAACAGGCGCCAATCACATTGTGGATAATGTTGGATATTTCCTCCCTAAGAAAGTGATAACCGAAAAGTTGTCGGCAGGGGAAATTGGGTTTATAACAGCTAGTATTAAGGATATCTCTGATTGCCAAATAGGGGACACTATCACGGAAGAGAAAAATCCCTGCAAGACGCCATTAAAAGGTTTTAAGCCATCTGTTCCTGTTGTTTTTTGCGGAATTTTCCCTGCCGATGCTTCCGAATTTGAAAAATTAAAAGAAAGCTTTCAAAAGCTACATTTAAACGATTCCAGTTTTAGTTATGAAATGGAAACTTCTGCTGCGCTTGGATTTGGGTTTAGGTGTGGGTTTTTGGGATTGCTGCATCTTGAAATCATTCAAGAAAGATTAGATAGAGAATTTAATATCGAAATAATAATGACTTCCCCCAGCGTCATATATCAAATTTATTTAACTAATGGAAATTTATTAGAGTTACACAATCCGGCTGAAATGCCCGAAATTGTAAAGATCGATAAAATGGAAGAGCCTTGGATAAAAGCTACGATTATAGTTCCCGAAAAATATATAGGAAATGTTTTAGCTCTCTGCGAAGATAAAAGAGGAGAACAAATAGACATACATTTCATCGGAGATCGGGCTATTGTTCAATATAACTTACCTTTAAATGAAATTGTTTTTGATTTTTATGATAGATTAAAATCGACAACCAAAGGCTATGCTTCATTTGACTATCAGCCGACTGAATATCGCGCGGGAGATTTAGTGAAAGTTTCAATATTGGTTAATTCTGAGCCAGTTGATGCATTATCTATGATAGTTCATAGGTCCAAATCTGAAAAAAGAGGTCGAGCGCTTTGCATTAAGCTCAAAGATTTAATACCAAAGCAATTGTTCAAAATAGCCATCCAAGCAGCAATTGGCGGGAAAGTCATAGCAAGAGAAACGGTTGCTGCGTATAGGAAAGATGTTTTAGCAAAATGCTATGGCGGAGATATAACACGAAAGAGAAAACTTCTTGATAAACAAAAAGAAGGAAAAAAAAGAATGAGACAATTTGGAGACGTCGAAATTCCACAAAAAGCATTTATAGAGGCATTGAAGATATCCGATGATTAAAGAATTTCTAAAAACTGTTTTTCTTGTTGATATTATAGAATCTCTTTTAATTGGAATTAAATGCATATTTAAAAAGCCAGTTACTCGGAATTTGAAAGATATCAATAGAGGAGAAAATTTCAGAAAATGTCTTTATATAGATAATTCAAAATGCATAGGCTGCCGAAATTGCTCGTCGGTATGTCCTAATAAATCCATAAAAATTATCGATAAAAATAATTATAAATATGATTGCAATAGATGCTCGTATTGCGGCCTTTGTACAAAATCTTGCCCTTGTAATGCTATAAAATTTCTTGAGCGTAATAACTAATAAGCCCTCCGGGGCGCGAGCATGGTATAGAAATTATACCATACTCGCGCCAATAGTCTGTCAAGGATCACTACGTTCTCCTCCTTGACAGACTAGTATTTAATCTAATATTTCAGATGATAGAAGCAAATTATGCAGGGTTATAACAGAT
>JAIRKP010000066.1 GCA_031260085.1 Holosporales bacterium
GTTCCTCCAACAGGTCGGTTTACCGCAGTTGAGTATCCGATCAACAACCTCTTCAAGCGATTTACGTTCGATTTGAGAATGCTGCGAACACAACAATCAGAGAGCTTGGAATTTTTATGGATACTATAACGACCCCGGAGTTACCGAATGGTTAGTGGTATTTTGAGCTAAATGCCATCGTAGATCCAGGAATTCTTTTGGTTTTGAAGCACACAGTACCACTCATCAGGACAGTTGATACGAGAGAATTATTTTCATTTGTAATTACATTTTGACGGAGTAAGCGGTGAGTTTAAAGAGATTTTACAACAGATTTGACAAGACGAAGCATGTTTTAGGCGGAACGTGGCCTTCAATTAGCTGAGTTGATCGAGATTCAGGAATATGCAAGCTTTAGGATTACTGGGATTGGTGATGCTTATTTTTGCAGATGGTGAAATTATCATAGAGCCAGGACGGATTTATACTGGAAGTGCAGTCTGACATATCGGAGAGGCAATTTTACGATTCCAGCCGACAGATCTGTAGTGCTCGGGAATTGGTACAATAAGCAAACCGAGAAGCGCAAGCGCCGTGGTTATCAGTGTTAGAGTTTTATTCAATTTACGCCTTGTTGAGATGTGGTTGTTTTTGCTCTATATTATAATATACTATTGGATATTTATGCAATAGTTTTGTTTAATTTCGTGATTAAAGATAGCGGTATTTCATAGTGATGTGATATAACGTACCGTTAATTGTCAATTCTTTTTAACTTTGTTGAATATGATATAACTTTTGCGCTAGAATATAATTGTATTGTATTATCGGTAAGTAGAAAATGCCAGGAGGCGGATCAAATATTGCAATGAGAGAACCAGAAATTTGGGAAGATATCCACTCGAACCCATATATTAAAATTGAAGATGTATCGAAATTCCACGGCGAAACTAATATTTTAAAGGAAATTTCGTTTTCCGTATATAAGGGAGAACTTTTTTCACTTCTCGGACAATCTGGGTGTGGGAAGACAACATTGCTTAGAATTCTCGCAGGATTAGATGCTCCAACATCTGGCAAAGTTATTATAGATGGAGTTGATGTAACCAATTGGCCATCTTATAAAAGACCAGTCAATATGGTGTTTCAATCGTATGCTCTTTTCCCGCATATGACAGTATACCAAAACATAGCCTTTGGATTGAGGCAAGAAGGACTAATTAAAGCTGCAATTGATAAAAGAATAAAAGAAATTTTAGCTTTGGTTCAGTTATCTGGATTCGAAGAAAAAAAAACAACGCAACTATCAGGCGGACAAAAACAAAGAGTAGCTCTCGCAAGAAGCCTGGCGAAATTGCCTAAATTATTGCTTCTCGATGAACCACTAGCAGCGCTCGATAAAAAATTGCGAGAACAAACTCAGTTTGAATTAGTTAATATACAAGAACGTATAGGCATCACTTTCATATTGGTCACTCATGATCAAGAAGAAGCAATGACAATATCAACAAGAATGGCCGTGATGGATGATGGCCGCATCAAACAGATTGGGGCTCCTCATGATGTATATGAATTTCCTCATTCGAGATATGTTGCTGAATTTATTGGCAATATCAATATGTTTGAAGGTATCGTGGTTGAGCAAGAGCTAGACTATGTTTTGGTCGAAGTGCCGGATTTGGATTGTTGGTGTTACGCTGCCCATACTGGGGTTGTTCCGCTGGGAACGAGTGTTAATTTAGCTATTAGGCCCGAAAAAGTTATGATATCGACTGTAAAACCGGCTTACCCTAGGAATTGGACGAAAGGAGTTGTAAAAGAAATAGCTTATTTAGGAAGTATTTCTGTTTTCTATGTGCAATTAAAAACAGGAAAAATAATGACGGCATTTACAACAAATCTTCTTAGACTTTCAGATAGAAATTTCAAATGGGAAGATGTCGTATATTTATTTTGGCGCGCTGAAAACAGCGTTGTGTTAACATCATGAAAATAAAATTACCGTCATTTTTTTCGAAAGAAAATGATATCACTAAAAGTCTACTAAAAGTGCAACCAGTTAACAGGAGTACTTTATATAACGTATTATGTGCGCTTTTTCCAAATATATGGTTAATATTGTTTTTCTTATGCCCATTAATCATAATATTTAAAATTAGTATATCAACTGAAGTATATACTATCCCTCCATTTAAGGAATTATTTTCGATTATAGATAAATATTCAGTTAACGTATATTTGTCTATAAAAAATTATATGGAACTTATTGCAGATTCATACTATTCCACTGCTTTTATTAATTCAATATTATTAGCTTCTATATCAACTGTTTTATGTTTAATTTTTGGATTTTTTATAGCTCATGCTCTCATATCAATAAAAAGCGGGGCTAGAACTATTCTTTTATTGCTTATTTCTCTTTCTTTTTGGACTTCATTTCTTTTACGAATTTATGCTTGGATAAATTTATTAAGCTTCCATGGTATAGTAAATTCTTTATTGCTGAAATTTCACATAATAGATAATCCTATACGATTCATAGGAAATTATGGAACCGTATGTCTCGGAATGGTTTTTTGTTATCTGCCTTTTATGATTTTTCCGATATATTCAATTTTAGAAAAAATGGATGTTTCTTGTTTGGAAGCGGCAGCCGATTTAGGTTCTCGTCCCACACAAACTTTTTGGAGAATAACTTTTCCACTTTCCATGCCTGGGATATATTCAGGCTGCATATTAGTTTTTTCTACTTCAATTGGAGAATTCGTCATTCCCGAATTGCTCGGAGGGCCTGATACACTAACGCTCGGACGAGTTTTATGGATAGAGTTTTTCAACAATTTAAACTGGCCAGCAGCCAGCGCGGTAGCAATTGTAGTAATGTTCATAATTATTCTTCCAGGATTCATATTTCAAAAAAGAATTGCCCTCTCCGGGGGGATCGAAGGGGTTCAAACAACCTAAGATTTGACGGGGTTGCTCGTAATTAGGTTCTGTTAGGAAATTTTGCTCTTAAAAATAAACGTGCGGTATATATTGTTAGTTTTTTATAAACACAGTGTATAATTTAGTCCTTACTAAAGACAGCTCAAAGGGGCTATATTAAAAACAACTACAAAGTATTGTGACGTAGTCATACTTTCAAGGAGTGCCAATAAGAAGCAATAGAGAGATAGATATATACTAGATATGACAAAACATCTTCTTCTTATATTTCATGGTGGCATATAGCTGAGGTAGAAATTTTTCCTAACAGGGCCTAATGGACTTCTTTCAAAACCTGCAGCAATTACGATTATTCAGAGAAGGTAACGGTCTTTGATTCTCAACTCCGTAAAACTGACTTACCGTCCATTAATAGCTAAAGCTCTGATGTTTTGAAACTGCATATTGGTAATAATATTTCAATTGTTCCACGTGGAACATTTACGATTTTTCAACATGTCTCTTAAATCTTTACCAAATATATATTCATCAAAAATCATCACGTAAAATCTCATTTATACTGGATTTTTGTTTGGTTTTCGCATCGCTTTTCTTTATAACAACTGCACACGATATAGTTATATCATCTTTAATATAACCCCCTGAAACGATTACGGAGCCAGGGTGGACTATTCCAGTCGTTATTTCTTTTGTTGCTCGATCTATTATTTTGGTTGAGCTAGTGAGAGTAACGCCAGATGCTATGACTGAATTCTCACCGACAATAACACCTTCCAAAACAGAGCTTTGAGCTCCAATAAAGCAACTGTCTTCTATTATGACTGGATTAGCGACAACTGGCTCCAAAACTCCTCCAATGCATGATAATGCCGAAATATGGCAGTTGGCCCCTATTTGCGCACAAGATCCGATAGCGGCGCCAATATCTATCATTGTTTTATCGCCAATATATGCTCCGACGTTTATATAACTTGGCATTATAACGGCATTATTCCCTATATATACTCCATCTCTTATAATAGCTCCAGGGACTTTGCGATACCTTGGGTTATCATAATCAAAATTTAATAAACCTAATTTATCAAATGAGTCAAAGGCTTGTTTAGTATTTTGCTTAAATCTAAAGCTAAGGAGAATTGCTTTTTTTATCCAATCATTCGTCACCCATTTGCCTGAGGACTTTTCAGATACTTTTATTTCACCAGAGTTCAAAAGAACAAATACCTTATCAATCTTTTCAATAACTTCTAAAGAATTTAATAAATTCTTATCTGTTTCAAAATAATATTCAATTTCTTTTTTTAAATTTTCCATTATATTTTTCTTATACGTGATGAAGGCGATATCGTATTTATAAACGTTGTCAGAAGAACAAGAGATAAAATACCAATCAGCCCACTCGAAATAAACATAGAACTCGAAGCATAATTGTGAGCAACATACCCAGCTAGTGTGTCTGCGGCAAATGCAGATATTGCATTTATTATCCAATAAACTCCGATTCCAGTTCCTCTTAAATCTTCAGGAACTTTCTCAGCTATGAGTGATATAAATAGATTTTGAGCTACGCCCACCTGAATTCCCCAAAAACCAATGCCAACATACATCATAGTTTTTGATACGGCAGAATACATTACTATATCTGATAAAATAAGGAAAATAATTCCCAGAAATAATAATTTCACACGATTTAACTTATCGCCTAATAAGCCAATCGGATATGAGGCTAGAGCAGTTCCAAAGTTGAAACAAATCAACACTATAGGAGCTAGCATTGGATCTATATTGAATTCAATATTTGTATGAATTGAGAGGAAAGTTTCATTCATACGAGCGGTCATATAAACCGCATTTATTCCCATTAAGATCCAAAAAGTAGTTCCCAGATATTTGAAATTTTTAAAAGAAAATTTCGGTTTTAATTTAGGAGCCGGCATAGGAGTTTGAGCAGCAATTGCCGAATGGTTAAATCTGGGTGGCTCTTTTACACAAAAAATCAAAATCAAAATAGCAGCAATTGCAGGAATAGATGCCCAGCCAAACACAGCTTGATAATTATTGCCAGTCAAATTCATAGCTATAATGCCAAAAACACCGCCGAGCAGCGATCCAAGATACGAAA
>JAIRKP010000088.1 GCA_031260085.1 Holosporales bacterium
AAGACAAATATCGAAAAGTACGCAACGAATATATATTTCGAAGCAGATATGGCATTTGACAACTGCAATTTAGCGACAGTACAATTTAAAGTATTTGCATCTGAATTAATTAAGTATAATGCAGAATTTGTCTCAACTCTGCATCACATTGATTATGGCTTTACCCCTGAATACAAATATTAAAATTTCTCTTCTCTCACTTAAGCATTTTCAAAAACTGAAAATGTTCCACGTGGAACATTTTGCAAATCACAAATTTTCCAACCAATCAATCAAAGCATTCCTTTCTCTTGACCATTACAAAACATTTGGAGCACTAACAAATGATTCACAGCTCATAGGATATATAGTATTCACCTTGGCAGTCGATGAGGCAGACATTGTTTTCTTAGGTATTCATACTCAATTCCGGCGCCAAGGATTGGGTTCAAAATTGCTGAATGTTCCATGTGGAACATTTTCGATTTCCAAAACAAGCTTAGAAGTGTCTGCGCAAAATGTAGCTGCAATCAATATGTATAGGAAAAATGGATTTAAAGTAACATCAATTCGCCGAGGTTATTTTTCAAACGAGACGGATGCTTTGAATATGATTCGATATTATTAATCTTTAAACAATATAACTCAAAATCCGAAAATGTTCCACGTGGAACATTTTCGAAATTAAGTTTCTCAAGAAAGTTTTTCACCGTTTTTCTTTTTATACCTTGCTGCGCGATTGCTGGTAGACGCTAATATTGACCTGAAAATCACAAATTTCTTACTAAAGTCTTTTTGCTATTTGCTTTTGCATATAGTGATGAACTTTAGTGAAGTATATTTTGTCTGTTTTCTCGGTTTCTTTCAGAGATGTAAAAACTTACCTGAAAATTCTCAATTGTTCCACGTGGAACAATTTGGAATTTTGTGTTCGGCCATGCCATTATTATTTATTCATTTTCTATTGCAATTTCTGCATCTATGTGTAAGAATATAAGTGTGAGTTTGAAAACTATAAAATGTTCCACGTGGAACATTTTTCGGATTTGTGAAATGCAGTTTGACCAAGCTTTGGGGAGTTATATTATGTTGTTGAAAAAATGGAATAAATCCATCAATTTAGTTCAAGAAAAAACGATTGATGTTGCATTCAATAGGCACGTTGCCGATAGTTTGCAAATATCTGATTTTTTGGAGAAAAACGAAAAAATTATTGATATTGGCAGTGGGGCGGGTTTCCCTGGCATGGTCTTAGCTTTGAATGGGTTTTCAAATATCACATTGTGTGAAAAAAGTTTTAAGAAATCGATTTTTCTTACATTAGTAAAGAATAAATTAGGTGTGAATGTTAAAATTTCAAATATTAATATTTATAATGTTCTAGAGAAAGGCTATACTTGTATTTCAAGGGCTTTTGGGTCAGTACTACAATTGCTTGACATTATGTATCGTCTGGAATCGCCAAAAGGTATTTTGCATAAAGGAGAGAATTATTTTCAAGAACTTAGCGAAGCGAAAAAATCATTTAATTTTGATTATCAAATAACGAATAGCACAACTAATAAGCAAAGCGTAATATTGATTATTCGAAATATTAGGAGGATATAAATGGGGATAATAATATCGATCTCTAATCAAAAAGGCGGCGTCGGCAAGACGACTACGGCGATCAATTTGGCGACTGCTCTTGCTGCGATACGAAAGAAGGTATTGTTAGTCGATTTTGATCCACAAAGCAACGCAACAACGGGGCTCGGGCTGTATTCTAAGAATTATTATACAAGTTATGATTTGTTGACGAAAAACAAAACGACCTCTGAGGTGTTCGTCAAAACCAAAATACCGGGATTGACACTAATACCGGCTGGGATTGATCTCATAGGCGCCGAAATCGAACTGGTTCAGGTTAAAGGAAGAGAAAGCATCCTTAAAGATGCGCTTGACTCTTATAAAAATATGTTCGATTATATTATCATTGATTCCCCGCCATCAATGGGCATTTTGACTCTCAACTCCTTGGTCGCCGCGGATGGGGTCATTGTTCCGCTTCAATGTGAATATTATGCTTTGGAGGGGCTGAGTTATTTATTAAATTCTGTCAACAAAATTAAGACGGTATATAATAAGAATTTGCAAGTATTCGGCATAGTATTGACAATGTTTGACAAGAGAAATGCTTTATCTTTATCAGTCGAAAAAGATGTCCGAAGCCATCTAGGCGACAAGGTGTTTTTCAGCGTCATACCAAGAAATGTGAAAATTTCTGAAGCCCCCTCTCACGGCAGTCCCGTATTGATTTACGACGTCAAATGCGTGGGTTCGTTCGCTTATATGGAGCTCGCCAAAGAATTTTTGGCTAAACAAAGAGAAGGGAAATGGAATAACTAAACTTTAGTTTTGGAAAGGAGAAACAATATGGATCAACAAAAATTAGGCCGTGGGTTGTCAGCCCTTTTTGGAGAAAATTCTGAAACAACAGAAGAAACCGCAATAAATATAGGGAAGATAGATATAAATCTTATTGTTCCCAATCAAGCTCAACCGCGAAAATTTTTCGATGATGAAAAAATACAAGAGTTAAAATCCTCAATTTTGCAACATGGAGTTTTGCAACCAATTGCAGTTCGCAAAATCGGCAATAATTATGAAATAATCGCAGGGGAAAGGCGATGGCGGGCCGCCAAATTGGCTGGGCTAAAGGAAATCCCTGTCAATATCTTAACTTGCGATGACAATCAGGCATTAGCGATGTCTCTCGTGGAAAATATACAAAGAGCCGACCTAAATCCTATTGAAGAAGCCGAGGCGATGAAGACTATTATGCTAAATTGCGAATGTACGCAAAACGACCTGAGTATTTTGATAACCAAAAGCAGGAGTTATATAGCAAATGCACTAAGACTGTTGTGTCTTCCAGATAAAGTCAAGGATTTAATAAGGGCTGGAAGATTGACAGCTGGGCATGGAAAAATTTTGGCTGGCGTACACAACGCAAGTGAAATAGCTGGGCTTGCCGCTCAGAATAACTGGAATGTTCGGCAATTAGAAAATTCATTGAAGGAGTTGGAGGCCGGCGTCAGAGAAAATTACAAATTGCCAGGGGAGGAGGTGATAATTCCGCGAACGAGCGCGGGAACTCCGATAGATGTGACGCAGCATCCTGAAGAATTGGATTTATCATGCAGGATAGCTGAAGCTTTAAAAATAGAAACAAAGTTGAAAATTACGAGGAATGGAGGGGTTGTGACTTTGATATGTAAAACATGTGAGCAATTGGAAGAGCTTACCGAGAAATTAGTGTCCCTGAGCGAATAGCTAACGAATATTTCTATATGTATAGAATGCTTTATGTTTTTCTTTAGATACAATTGAAGAAATATAAGCTTCTTACTCAACGAGTAAAAAATACTAGATATACAGTATAGTCCATGCCAATTATTATGGTGTATGAATATACGGATAATAAAAAAGCAACTTAATGGCTCAAAAGCTTGTTGTGTTATGCCAGCTAG
>JAIRKP010000009.1 GCA_031260085.1 Holosporales bacterium
ATTATAATTAAATCGAAGATAAGAAAACTTTTAGATTAACGCTTGTTTGGGCTGTTTATTTTATTCGATTTCTATATCTTTGCAGAATATAATTAAATCGAATAGAAATGAAGAATCAAGGAGAAATCGTACTCTATCAACCGGACGAGACGGTAAGCCTGGAAGTAAAATTGGAAGATGATACAGTATGGCTCACTCAAGCACAAATAACCGAACTCTTTCAGAAGAATGTATCTACAATATCAAGACATATCAGTAATATATTCAAGGAAAAGGAGTTAGACAAAGAAAGCAATTTGCGTTTTTTGCAAATTGCAAATTCGGATAAGCCTATTATGCTCTATAGCCTTGATGTTATTATTTCAGTCGGTTACCGTGTAAAGAGCCAACGAGGTATTGATTTCAGGAAATGGGCAAACAGAGTCTTAAAAGAATATTTGCTTAAAGGCTATATAATGAATGCAAAATCACAGGCTATAGAGAAGAAATTGGATGAGCATGACAAACAAATAGCCACCCTGACAGAGAAAGTGGATTTCTTCGTCCGGACTTCGTTACCACCGGTGGAAGGCGTATTTTTCGATGGGCAAATATTTGATGCCTATGTATTTGCTACCGATCTAATCAAATCGGCAAAGAGATCATTATTCCTTATTGATAATTATGTCGATGAAAGTGTACTTCTAATGCTGGCCAAAAGAAATCCCGGAGTTACGGCCAGTATCTATACTGGAAAAATATCCGGCCAACTTCATTTGGATTTGCAAAAACATAATACACAATATCCGGAGATAATCATCCGGGAATATAGTCAATCGCATGACCGGTTCCTGATTCTGGATGAAACAGAAGTCTATCACATTGGAGCATCGCTAAAAGATCTAGGGAAAAAATTATTCGCCTTTTCAAAAATGTCTATCCAGGCACAAATAATATTGAATCAACTTTGATTTGACATGAAAATAGGATATGCGCGTGTTTCTACTCCGGATCAGAACCTAGACGTGCAATTGGAAGCGCTTCAGGGCTATGGATGTGAGTTGATATTCAGTGAAAAATATACCGGTACTGTTTTCGAAAGGACCGAACTGGACAAATGCCTGAATAAATTGCGTAAAGGTGATACTCTGGTATTTTACAAATTAGACCGCCTAGGCAGATCACTAAGAGAAATACTAAAGCTACTGGACCGGTTAAAGAGTGAAGAAATAGATTTTATATCCATCCGGGATAACATCAGTACGACCGGACCATACGCTGAGTTGATGACGAACATACTCGGTGCATTTGCGCAGTTCGAGCGGGATATCATAGTTGAACGTACTTCTACCGGCCGGCACCTGGCCAAGGAGAAAGGAGTTAAATTCGGAAGAAAAGAAGGAAAAGTAAATGTAGGCAACGAACCTAAAATAGATGTATGTGCCAAACTCTATGTCGCCGGCTCTACTTTAAATCAAATAAGGGTGACTTTAGGTATTAAGAGCCTTGAAACGATATATCGGTATCTACAAAAGAAGGGCATCGAGCCAAATAGAAAAAAAATGAAGTGAATCTTTAAATTTCATTTTCTCTATCTCTTAAAATATCTCTTATAGTTTTTCTTAAATAATTTCTTAAAATATTTTTTGGGTGTTGAATATTAGAAGTAATTTTCTTTACATTATAAATAACTTTTTGCTCCTCTTTCATATCATCCATTATTTCTTGCATTATTTTATTTTTTAGTTTTGCTCTATATGGAGCAAAAGCTTTACTTTGAAGATAGAATCGTTCATTATACGAAGCAATGTAATTATATTTTTCACCAAAAATATCACAACATTCAGCCGACCAAGTTGATCTATTAAAACCATTTTTTACTTTTTTACCATTCAATACGTTCGTACCTCCTCGGCTATTTGTTAGCGGAGATAAGGCTATTTTTTGTGTTACATCCATCCTTGATACTATAACATGGCTATGCATCTGGAAACCCGATTTCAAGTCGCCAGGTCTTTTAAATCCATCTTGTACCTCTTTATCTAAATGAGTGTAATATCTATCTTCTTCAATTCTTCCAAAGTAAACTAAATCTTCCGCGGAAAGTTCTTTATCACGATTAAAATTCTTTGCATAAATATTCATACAATCTCGAATATAATTTTTGAATTCATCAAAAACAAGCACTTTTTCTGAAGAAGACAATTCTTTAAAATCACTTATGTCTCGTCCTGTTGTAAGTTTTGCGAGATGCTTGATTTCTTTCGGTGACGGATTAATAGAAAGCATATAGTATTTATCCTGGTTACTTTTTAAAGAACGCTTGTTATTATCTATTTTAGAGATAACATCTATAGCTGAAATATTATCTCTGGTATGAGAAAAAAAGGTCTTTCCAGGGCCTTCTTCTTTATTAAGATAGTCTACCAATTTAACACAACTGCCAGCATTTTCAGAAACAAATATGCTGTTTTTTGTAGGTGTGTGACACTTAACAATCATTAGCTAATTGTCTTATTTTTTCAATTAATAAGTTTCTATAATCTTTAGTCATAGTAAGATTACCATCTTTATCTAAGCCTAAACTAGAGTCAGAGAGGAGATCTTGAATAATAGCTATCCATTCTATCGCCTGTTCTCTATTCGTGCTTTTGCTGTTTTTAATATGTTCTTTCAGCCTACTGTTTTCGTTTGTCAATTGCTCATTGATTTTAATTATTTGTTGAACCTCAAGGTCATTGACGCTTATTACATCTTCTGATAGTCCTGGTTTTAGATTACCTTCTACTGTATGAAGAATAACATCTATTTTCTTACTCTCCATATTCCTTAGCATCTTAAAGAGATCATCAATACGCTTTAGAACGTCTTTTGTCGAATCCACAATAGATTTTGTTATAGTCATTGCTGGAGGCAATTGATTCAGTTTAGGATTTACACCGGTCATTTCAAAAAAACCTATCGCATCTTCTAAAAAACCCCCATAAGTTTGCCTACCTTTTAAAAAATCTATACGACGCTTTACCGTTATAGGTATTTTTAAACTAACGTACGTATTTTTATTATTCTGAGTCATATCACATGTATTTAATTGATGCAAAGGTAGTTATATTAATATATTCCCCATATTTTCCCCATACTTTTTTCGCTATAAATTTATAAATATCTGATAATCAAATATTTATAAAAATTCAAAAAAGTACTATTACACCTTATAAATTACTGATTATTAAGTATATAATATACAAAATTCTACTTATTTTCTACTTATAAAAAAAAATATAAAATATAACTACCTAATATATAACGCTTTGCGTTATTGATTCACGTATATGCGTGAATCCTACTTGCTTACCACATTACGCTTCGCTTCATTTCCTTACCTGCGGATACCATCTACGGTAGGGAAAAAATTATACAAAAAAATACACGACCCAGATTATCTTCATCGAACTTCTTGCAGGTATAGTAGTTAATCCCTTATGATTAAATATCATAGTACTAAAAATATCGAATTTGGGCATTTATTTATCCCCTGCTTAGTTTTTTCGATAGGAAGTAGGTTTTTATACTTGGAGTAAAAAAAAGGTCTGTAATCGATTTTAAATAACGCCATTGTTTTTTTCCCTATTATTGATTTTATTTTTTATAGATTTGTAGGGAGGCGATAATTTTTGAAGCGTTTTTTTTTCGGAGTTTCTTCTTATCTTTAGCAATATAACAGCTAAAATCCTTTAGCTAAAGCTAGAGGGCCTAAATTTAAAATTGCAAATTGCTGATATTCAACGATTTGCAATTTTACGCTCACGCTTTTAGGGAACGCTCACGCTTTTAGGGAACTACGCTCACGCTTTTAGGGAACTACGCTCACGCTTTTAGGGAACTACGCTCACGCTTTTAGGGAAGTTACGCTCAGTTGTTCTTATTTTTACCTAAAATATAGAGATTCCCAATAGTTTATATATGAAAAACCCATTAAGTTATTTTAAAGGGGGGATTAACAATTAGCACTGGAGTATTTTTGACCTCATCTCTGAACGATATTGCCCTCACGTAAAATTAGTTTTTTTATGACTGTTTTTTGCATGATAAATTTCAATGCATTATATTTGCAAAAAAAAGTAATGAACAAGCAGAAGCAATCAAATATAGTAAAGAGGCAAAAAAGAGATTCTGAAATTAAACGGAATAACCAAGCTCCTGATTTTCCATCTACTTTAATATTGAGTAGGAGTCAACTTATAATAGAGAGATACATGCAAGTATATGCGCCAAATCTCGAAGAATATATACAAAATGGGCAGATTTTAAAACTTCACATAGATATATCTACTTTAAGAAGCTGGTATCCTACTAAGCATTGGAAAAAAGATATTGAAACAACATGTCTTTATATGATGAATGTGAGAAACGGCACTTACACTAAAAAAGGAGATTTTGAGTTATACTCTCTTTTGACGTATGCTAGGTTGGATGAGACAGGCCTGCATGTAAATGTTGACCCTGAGGTAATGAAAAAATATATTATTGAATCCTCTACTACATCTACATCTATAGATGTGGATATAACGAATAGATTCAAGAAAGCATATACACATCAATTTTATTGGCTAATGTGCAAAAATGATCGCCCGACTTTTGATTATAAGTTCTACTTAACTCCAGAAGAAATAAATACTTTGTTTAGTACTAATTATCAAAGCAGTAATATTAAGGTACAGATTTTAATGCCCGTTCAAGAAGAAATAAAAAAACTCTATGAGGAAAGAATTATACCTAATTTTTTTACATTCAATGAACGTAGGGAGTTAAAAGGTAAGACATATCAAATTATAGGTTGGGAATTTATAATATATAATGAAACTCGAACTCAACGTACTGTTTTAGAGGCCAAGGATGCTATCGTGAAAATTGATCGCATTCTTTTCGACTTCTCATTTAAATACAGAATAACGAGTGTTGAACAAGCTCGCACTTTGTCATTCGAACAAATAATTAAACTGTCTCAGAGACTTGATAAATTCAAAACTGATGGAAGAACCGATATTTACAGCCTAACAGGATATTTATGTCACATTCTACAACGATATGGCATTGATCCTCGTAAAAAAGCAAAAATTGGAAAACTTCTGAGCGCTCCTTTATTCAATGCAGAAGAGAATGAGATCGATGCCGGTCTAAACTATTGGAATACTTGCTTGGATCATATCAAAAATAGCGAGATTGATCCTAAAATAATAGATATATTTGCGAATCACTTGAAATTCAAATCATATGAAGAGCGTCAAAATGCATCTCATATAACCTTTATCACGGATACTACTACAATGCAAACGATAGAAACCTATTTCATAAAGGATTTAGCAAAGGTGCTTACAAAGTATTTCCCTTATAGAGTGCATTTATACTATAATGTTCCAGATAAGAATAAACTATCAAATTAATAAAAAAGTTTAGTGAAATACATAT
>JAIRKP010000028.1 GCA_031260085.1 Holosporales bacterium
AAACTTACTCTTTTCAGGAAAAGATTTTCCATGAAACACCATCAGGCTTATATAAAATGAGCATTTAATAAATACTTCTTGTTTGCAAAAATTGCTCTGGGATAGAATTATATTATATATGTTATATCTCAAATTGCTTTATGAAGGTTAAAATTTTATTAATATTTCTAATTAGCTTAGTTAATATTTCGAGAGTAACCGCAGGAGAATTACCAGTAACTCCCAGCGTTGTTCAACAATTGATTACTGCTACGAAACCTATCCCTTTGGTAGTAGACTACGGAGCTTCTCCAATGAATCTATGGTATGGTTCGGAAGGATTTTTTACATTTCCACCAACCCAGCCATTAAACAAAACTCTATATCAGGGTTTAATATGCGATCAGTATCGTATAAAAATCGTAATGCCAGTTCCGAATAGACTAGCCTTACAATTTACAAGTCCGTATCCTAATGCTGCAATCTCTCATCAATTATTACTAGCAAGATGCTTGTTAGCCAATTCCTCGGCAAAAATCCCTTTTCTTCAAATGGATATGGAAGGAATGCTGCTGATACTGAACAATAGTTCCAACTGGGAATGCATTCAACAACAATTTCTCGATCAAAAAGCTCTTGCTGTGTGGCCAGATCCAAATGGATCTCCCGAAGCCAAAGCACGAGCATACATAAAGTTATTGGATGTTGCTCCCGCTATCCTTGTTTCCAATCGACAATTGCAACTTACTGCTCCTCAAAATTTTGCTTTACGTACACAATTTTTAAATGACCTATTTGCTAAAAAATGGGAATTTATAAATGAGAACTCTCATTTAGGATGTTGGGACGCGGCCCCTTTCCCGCAAGAAACCTTTGATACAATAATTATTACTCGGTCGTCATTTTTGAACTGGGTATTCAAAAATCTATTGTTTACTATAATCCCATATCACTCATGCAACATGCCGGCATTTATTTTAACACTTCAAAACTTTATACATACAAACGCCTATATACACATGTTTAATCATGGACACTTTGACAATAACTCACTTCCTGGTAAGTCATATTTTGCTATATCTGGTCAGGTTAATAACAAAACCCCTTTCAAATTATTGCAGCTAGCATACTCTCCGCAATCTATGCTATACGCGACCTTAGATAGAGGAAAACTTAAATTTCAAATTCAATTACCAGAGGCAAATCCGCTCCCAAATTTCCTTACTTTTATGATGTACTTTGATAGAACAACAACTCCATATACATATCGCCCTACAAATGTATTTACCTGTATTGTGGGTCAATATGGAGAATCATTTGCAATTAATTCAATGTATCCAGATGTTATTTCTGCAGATGCTGGATTGCTGGAAGGTCCTGCCTTTATTTTTCCACCTAGACTTAGCGTCAAGGAGGTGCATCAATTGTTGATCAATGATGTTGGAATAGATTTGTTACAAGCGATTATCCAAATGCTAAAATTAAGCAATTCAGATCTTCCACCGGAAATTTCTGTTATACTTTATATTTTTACTAGAAATTTAAAACACACATTATCAGTAAGACTCTAACATCTGCTAAACAATAGTCTGGGGAGTCGTTTCATAATACTCATATTCACATAATATGTTTTCTTACCACACGCGAGGTACTCGAGCAAATTTCGGTGACTCCAATTGGATATCTAAACATAAACTTGATAAGCTACTTACCTACCAAGATTAACGGCCTGACAAGTTGTAGCTTGACAGACCTCATTAAAAAGTACATCTCCTATTCCACTTTTTGATAATTATGAAACTGAGGTTAGCGCTTTAGTCTGTCAAGGAGGAGAACGAAGTGATCCTTGACAGACTGATGGCGCGAGTGTGGTATAATTATGATACCATACTCGCGCCCCGTGGACCTTATAAACCATACTTCAGGAACTGAATAGAAAATACCAAATGTATTTAGTCGTAAAGGTAAGGAGTTTGTGTTACTCCGTTAATATCTGTTCGATGATTTCACACTGTTATATTTCAGGAGGTTCCTTCTACGTCCACAAGCGTCTGATTCTATTTGGGATTAGACAGCTCGCTTTATCGCTTTGTTGAAGAATGCCTACTCGTATATCTTCAAGATTGGGTCTGCCAACTTGATAGGCAATGGATGGGCTTTTCCCACTAAAACCAAACTTGCCCTTAATGACTGCTGACGGAGTTGTTGCTCCTCGGCGTCAGTTCCGCGCATCTGCCATATTTCTTAGATAATGCCAGTGATAATCTCAGCTGCTGTTGGGAATTGTCCAGTGAGAAACGAGATTACATAAGAAAGCTCTGCTACACTTGCAAAATGGCGGGAGATGTTTGCTTTGAGCTATGAGGTAAATTGAGTCTAGTAAATTATGAACAGCTACAGCACACTTGACTTTTATAAAGCTCAGTTTCGCTTAATAACTATAGAGTAATAGAGGCGTAACTATTGCGTTCTCTGCCTCAATTTCCATGCTTTCTTACACATAACCGATGTTGTAACAATTAGTTTGACATTTAACTCACTGGGATTTCGATTAGAAAACATGCTCCTTTATAGTTTTTTGAGTTATAGGCTTTGATGGTCCCGCCATGATCTATGATACTATCCCTTGCAATGCTTAGGCCCAATCCGACATTCGCGGTTCCGTTTTGAGTTCTTGCTGCATTTTCGCTAACAAACGGTGAAAATATCGTATCTAAAAGATCATTTTGTATACCTGGCCCATTATCTTCAAATGTAATTTTCACTTTATCTCCTGTTTGCACGAATTGTATGTATAAATTAGTTGCATAACTTTTAGCATTGGAGAAAATATTTGAAATAGCTCTTTTTAAAGATACGTATCTCATTTGTATTTCTATTCTTTTATCTCCGGTAATATAGACTCTGAAATTCTGAGATTCGTAAGTTTGTGCAATTTCAAGTAATAACAGAAATAAATTTCGAGAGCTAAAAGTTTCTTTAATTTGTTGATTTGCATGCAATGAAAAACTTTTCGTTATCTCTATCATCATATTAACATCCTGCAACAAACCTAAAACCTCTTTTGATTTCGGCATTAAAGATAATTGTAATTTCATTTTAGTAAGAGGGGTTTTCAAATCGTGGGAAACTCCGGCTAGTGTTTGTAATCTATTGTTTAATAATTTTCTAAAATTAGTCTTCATTTCACAAAAGGCAATCCCTGCCATTTTTACTTCTCTTGCGCCCTCTGGAACAAAATCATTATTATCAACACCTTCTCCGAAGTGCTTCGCTGCTTGTGCTAATCTTTTTATTGGGCGAATTTGATTTTTTAAAAATAGAAATGCGATTATAATCAATACAATAGATGATGCTATGCCCCAACCTAAAACTATTGGAATAAATTTGGTATATAATTTTTGTTTCTTAAAATATACTTTATAAACATTGTTTTTAAAGCTCAGCAAAATTATAATACCCGCATCTTTTGGCTTTATATAAAAATTGAATAAATGTTTTTTTATAAGAGAATTCCTCAAAATTCGATATAATTTTGTTTTTCTATACAATCCCCTTTTTTTCAATTGAGTATTTTTTAAAACAGAAATATTCACATCAAAACTTTTTTCCATAAACTCTATCATATCTTTTTTATGAGACTGATCCAACGTCACACATATAACTTTAATATCGCCCGCTATCTGATTTGATATGGTGGTTATAACTTTATCGGTATACTTTCCAAAAAAAATGATAGCAAATATAAGCTGAGACAAAGCAACAGGTGCAATTAATATAATAAAAAATCTTTGAGCGATGTTTTTAGGCAATACTTTTTTTATCAAATGAATCATATTATAAATTTAATTTGTTTACCTAATAGCATTATTTGTATCATTAATATAATAGATTTTATATAAAAACATAAAACTAATTTTTAATATGTCAAAGTTTAAATTAATTTTACTATTATTTATAATGCCAATTTTCTTAGTTTCTTGCAAAAAAGAAAAACAAAAGACGGATGTGTGCACTGAAAGCGCTAACTCTATAGCTACTAATAATTTAATAAAGGATGTTATAGAAGAAATTAGAAATAACTACGCCGGTGAAATCACCCGAGAAAAGTTAGAAGAAGGGGCGATTAATGGGATGTTGGAATCTTTGGATGCGCATTCTATGTATATAAGTCAAGATGAATTTGAAGCTTTTTATAAGTCTACGCGCGGTGTCTTTTTAGGAATTGGTATTGAAACAAAGCAATTGAAGGATTCTACTATAGAAATAATTTCAATAATTAACGATAGCCCCGCAAGTAAGGCTGGGTTAAAAATCGGTGATGTTATAACTAAAATGGATGAAAAGAGTATAAATGAACTTTCGATGAAGGAAATCATATCTAAGTTTAGCTCTGATTCCGCTTTAAAGATAAAGCTTTCTGTTGTTCGGAATAAGAATGAGAAATTTGAAATTAATTTAAAAAAATCATTTATTCAGATACAAAGTGTAAAACTTAGTTTTAGTTCAGATATTGCAATTATAAAAATTACTCACTTTAATGAAGGAACTGTTGTAGGGGTCACAAATGTTATTAAAAATATAACTAAAAAGAAATCAACCGCAGTTATTTTAGACTTGCGAAACAATCCGGGAGGTATTTTAGAACAAGCTATAGAAGTCAGCGATCTTTTCTTAGATCATGGAAAAATTGTTGAATTTCAATCAAGACATCCTGAAGAATCAAAAATTATATATGCTGATGACATAGATCTTCTAAATCACCTACCTATGGTCACTATTATCGATGCCAATACAGCTTCTGGAGCAGAGCTTGTTGCCGCAGCTCTCGGCGAAAACAAAAGATCTATTATAATTGGAACAAAATCATATGGTAAAGGCTCGTTGCAAACTATAATTCCAATTCCCGGACGCGGCGCTATGAAACTCACCACTGCGTATTTCATTAGCCCTAATGGCAATAAAATCAATCAAAATGGCATTACCCCAGATATAGAAATAGAGCAAGAAACAGTAACAATAAAAGAAGAAGACAAAAATATGGACCCAACTATCGATCCAGTTATCCAACGCGCCATAGATCTCTTACACGGCATCTCAGCTCTCAAAGTCGATAATAAATAAAAAAGACCCACATCTTGACAAAATAGCGGTCCCCGCTAGCGCGAGGATGGTATAATTATGATACCATCCTCGCGCACTCGTGGGTCCGAAAAACTTTGATTTTCTGCCCTGTGGAATATTTGAAATTTTATTACTAACTACTACCATGTGCTCCAGTAGAGCTTTCTTCCGCCTTAGTTGTGATATTTTCTTCAGTTCAGCTAAATACGCCCTTAACTATTGCGATGCTAGGCTTTGGTAGGGCGGCAGGATATTAAGGTTATGTTCAGATATCCAATTGGAGTCCCCGACAAGCATCTGCTTTTCGGGGACCACGCGGGGACGCCATTATCCGAAGATACTTCGGGCAAAATCCTCCGTGACGATTGTGCGATAATTCTTTGATTTATCCTAATCGCCCACACGC
>JAIRKP010000083.1 GCA_031260085.1 Holosporales bacterium
TACCATACTCGCGCCACGGAGAGTCGCGGCCCTCTTTACCATTACCACATGTTTAAGTAGCCAATTGGCCACAAGCAGCCATTATATCCTCGCCTCGTCTTGCTCTGAAAGTTGTTTCAATTCCTGCATTTTTTAATATTTCAGAGAACTCATTTACACTCTTCTGATCGGATGGCTCAAATTGGCATCCATTCCAAGAATTGAATTGTAATAAATTGACTTTAGCATTCAACTTCCGTATTAACTTTACTAACTCCTTAGCGCAATCTTTTGAATCATTTATACCTTTTAGCAATAAATATTCAATAGTAATTTTTAAATATTCATGATATTTCGTATATTCTTCACAAGCATCTATAATAGATGCGACATTGTAAATATTGTTTATTGGCATTATTGGGCTTCGAATACCATCGTTAGGGGCATGAAGAGAAATTGCAAGTCTGCATGGGATGTCTTTTGCTATTTTTAAAAGAACTGAAGAAATCCCTGAAGTAGAAAGAGTTATTTTCCTTCGCGACAATCCTTCGTCTTCATCTGACATTAAATTTTCAATACTTTTCAAAACGTTTTCATAATTAAAAAGAGGTTCACCCATGCCCATAAAAACAATGTTTGATAATCTATCCTCGCTATCCCATAATTTCAAATAATCCTTGACTATCAGAAACTGAGAAATTATCTCCTCTACTGACAAATTTCGGATAAATCCATTATACCCCGTGTTGCAAAATTTACACCCAACGGAACACCCAACTTGTGACGAAACGCAAACCGTAGCTCGATTCCATTTTTTACTATTGTTTAATTGTGGTCTTATCTCGGGAATAAAAACGGTCTCAATTGCGTTTTTATCTTCTAATTCTAGTAAAAATTTTAATGTTCCATCCGCAGACTCCAAAACATTAGATATTCGTGGTCTATATATATAAAATTCTTTGTCTAGTTGATCTTGCAAAGTCTTACTCAAGTTTGTCATATGTGAAAATGAACACTTACCATATCTATATATCCAAATGAAAATTTGATCAGCTCTAAATTTCGGAATATCAATATTATTAAGTAATTCTTTTAGTTCATTTTTAGTATAATTTAGAATTCCTTTTTTCATTATATTTTAATACTATATATTAATTAATCCAAGTAGCATTTTCATTATAAATAAGAAAATCTCTAAAGTATAGAGTAGAAATTTACATATCTACTGTAAATTAATAACAAACCTTAAATGTTTGGGCGCTTTTATGCTCTTTGTTGAGTCTTTTCAAGTTTTTTAAGTTTCAATAATATGTATAAACCTGCGTAGTATTGTTGATCTTATATTCGGAGGTCTTCACTTAAAAAGAAATCTATTGTAAGGATAATTCCTTAAATACATTACTCCTGCTTTAGCTACATCTTCAATAAATACTCTATATCCGTTAAGTGCAATACAATCTAAGCGGCAGCTTTATAAATATTATGATGCATCGGCTTTAGCCGTTGGTAGTTCATAAGACTGTGAATTGCCCGGGAACGTTTATGGTTATAACTCCTCCAAAAGAACATATACAGGTGTTTCCTACGCATGCAACTGGGCCTGTTGTTAACAATACAGTTGGTTTAGTTGGAATCCAAGGCGCTGCAATTGCTGGCAGACAAGGCATAGGAGTTAGAACTCCAAACGCTGCTGCTGTCGCTGCGGCTACCATAGGATTGGCAAGGCTCATACACATTCCAAATATGGCTATATTCAACATCGGAACGAAATCTGTAACGCAAGCAGCAGGCATGCCGCCTATCAAAACTCCATTAGTTGGTAAAATTGTAAGAGGAGCGGGAGTAGCTCCAAATGAACATTGACAATTAGCTCCGCAAACTGCGATCATTATTCCCTATATTTAAAATCGATATCCTCCTCCAACTCTAAATACATAAGATCCAACGGATGTTTTCACGCCCTCAATTTCCCCTAATTTTTTATTAAGCATTTTGTTTACCTCGCCTCGGATAAATAGAGGACCGAAATTCTGCTCGACTCCAAGCCCCACAAAAAGCGACGTTTTTGACGGATGTTTCGCAGCTTTCTTGTCAGCAGCCGATTTATTTTGAGCGTTGAGCGTATGCTTGGATAGTGTGGTTCCAATAGTAACGTATCCAAAGAAACTATCAAATATCGCATATCCAACTCTTGGATTTATGCCAAAGCTATATTTTCTTTTTAATGAGACTGATTGCTTGGTTTCCGTACCAACTTCGACATTATGTTTTGATGTTTTCATATCAACAAAGCACTCTAATCCCATCATAAATTTCCCAAATTGGCAGTTATAGCCTGCAAAAATATCTCCCAAAAATCCAGTTTTAGATTGACGTTTTCTTGCTAATTTCTTTTTTTCAGAATCATCGCCGGCCGTTTGATAATCTTTGTCGTTTGAAAATTTAGATTTAGAGAAATCGATTCCAACATCGGCTCCTCCATAAAACCCAGTAACAGAAACAACGTTTGTTGTTTTCGATTTATACAATTCTTCATCACCAGAAATCTCTTGATCGTTTTTTTGTTCAGCTTCGGCAGCAGTTTCTATGGCTTGTTTTGTATTTAAATCGCATTCTTCGGAATTAGCCAAAGAAGCAATACCAAACGTCGTTAATGAAAACAAAATTAATTTATAATTCATAAAAACCTCTTTTGCCGCAATATATTACTAGCATCTCACTTTTATCGACAAAGTTCAAAAGTTTTTAAATTAATTGATATTAATAGAGTTTTCATTGTTGCTAAACCGCAACTACAAAAATCGAGTGACCTAAAATATACTTGAAAAGCAATAAGTCATTAGTTGCGCATACAAAGGTTTCTCTTTGCATGCGCCCCGGGTGGTCACCGAAAATCCTATGCTTTTCGGTGACTTCAATTGGATATCTAGAACATAAACTTAATAATCTACTTACTTACCATGGCTTAGGTTAGCAGCCGTTTTCCGGGCATATGACTAGATTCCAAAAAAAGACTTCTATATTTAAAGTTTAGATTATAGTGGAGAGAAATCTTTGCAGGGGCTAAAGCGCTATAAAGATTTTGTGAGAACGGTTTAACGTATAGTCTGTCAAGGATCACTTCGTTCTCCTCCTTGACAGACTATAAGCTAATCTGTTTCTATGCTCCTATGTCTTATTGCTATAATTCTATTTCTAAATGTTGCGAGGGAAATCGATCAAAGAGATCTTGAAGAAAATTTAAAATTGCAGCGTATTAAATTAGTGTTTGCGCTAAATTAGGTATTTGTGTCATTATGGCAATTTCATTGTAGTGCTGCCAAAAAAGTTACATCTTTTTTTATCTTGAATCGGTTGAGACATTTAAGCATAATGGAGAAAACTCATGGTATTCAGTATGTCATTCTTTGTATTTATCACAGGGGGAGTTATGTCTTCCTTAGGTAAAGGGATTACCTCGGCTTCAATTGCTGCATTACTTCAATCGCGGGGCTTTTCAATCAAGTTAAAAAAATTGGATCCTTATATTAATGTTGACCCGGGGACGATGAGTCCATTTAAACATGGAGAAGTTTATGTTTTAGAAGATGGTTGTGAAACCGATCTAGATTTTGGTCATTATGAAAGGTTTACGGACATTACATGCTCAGCTAAAGATTCTATAACAACTGGGAAAATTTATAAAAATGTACTCGAAAAGGAACGCAAAGGAGATTATTTAGGATCAGATGTTCAAATCATTCCTCATATTACGAATGAAATAAAAGAGTTCATCCTCAGAGATTCGGATGACGTCGATTTTACTATCTGTGAAATTGGAGGAACTATTGGCGATATTGAAGGATTGCCTTATATAGAAACTTTAAGACAACTAATTGTTGAATTTGGAAAAGAAAAGATCATTTGTATTACCCTAACTTATTTACCATACATAAAAGTTGCCGAAGAGCTTAAGACTAAGCCAACGCAGCATTCCGTTAAGCAGCTTCAAAGCATGGGAGTTCAACCTGATATTATTTTATGCAGAAGCGAAAAGTCTATCACGGATGATATAAGGACAAAGTTATCTATGTTTTGTAATGTAAAAAGGGAAAATGTTATTGAAGCTC